>CALAGN010000072.1 GCA_937891785.1 uncultured Octadecabacter sp. | reverse complement strand
GGCCTCGTTGGGCAATCTTGAGGTCAAACGGCAAGCCACTTGGGGAATGTCGGTTACTACTAGTGAGTAATAAAGCCGAGGGACCCAATGGTAGCCATCAAAATTGAGCGATTGACCAAGAAATTTGGTGATTTCACTGCATTATCTGATGTTTCGCTTGATGTGCAGCCAGAAGAATTTGTGACGCTTTTGGGCCCATCGGGTTGTGGCAAGACGACGTTGCTTAAGCTGATCTCAGGCTTCTTAGAGCCGACTGAGGGATGCATTCAAATGGGTGGAACAGATGTCACGCACATTCCCCCAGAAAAGCGCGACACGGCACTTTGCTTTCAATCCTACGCCCTTTTTCCGCATCTGACGGTACGTGAAAATCTTGAATTTGGTCCGCGTCAAAAGAAGGTTCCCGTTAGCGAACGCAAGGCGCGTATCGATGACGTCTCTGAAAAGCTGGACCTTACGGCGCAACTTGAAAAGCTGCCCAACCAACTGTCGGGCGGGCAACAACAGCGTGTTTCACTGGGTCGTGCGCTTGCCATGCGCCCAAGCGTAATTTTGTTTGATGAACCTTTGTCAAATCTTGATGCAAAGTTGCGCGATCAGGTCCGTATTGAAATTCGGCGCATTCAAAAAGAATATGGTTTGACTGCTATCTATGTGACGCATGATCAGGCCGAAGCCCTGGCAATGTCGGACCGCATTGTTGTTTTGAACGATGGTCGCGTTGAACAGGTCGATTCACCCGAATTGCTTTACCACGCGCCGAAAACAAAGTTTGTGGCGGATTTTATCGGCGATGCAAATATTTTTCCCGGCACAATCGTTGGGCAAAAGGGCGAAAACATCGTTCAAGTCGAAACGACGATTGGGACAATTGAGGTCGAAACGCCCACTGCCCCAGCATCCAAAAACGTGAACCTTTGCTGGCGGCCAGAAAGTGCAGTCATTGGCAACACAGGGATTACGGCAAAAGTTGTGCACCGTGCATTTCAGGGCCATTTCACAGATCTGATGGTCGAAACCAACGGCACGATTTACCGCGTTCAAGCGAAACGGGTTGAGGCCCAAGAAGGCGACGATATTCAGCTTTCTGTTTCGCGGAATGAAGTAATCTTGCTGGATCAAAACGCATGAAGCTGCGACGTGGTCTTTTGATAATTGGCTTACTGACGCCCGGGTTGGGGTTGATCTTGGCCTTGATCGGAACCGTCGTTTACATCGCCGTTTCACAATCCTTTGGTTATTACAGCCTAAATGGCACCAGTGAATTTTCGACAGAATTCTGGTCAAAGATGGCCGGTCGCAAAGCCTTCAAACGATCAATTCAATATTCGATCTATATTGGCGTCTTCAGCGCCATCTTCTCGGTTGCGCTGGCCTATCCGTTGGCGATTTGGTTGCGCAAACCATTTGCGGGTTCCAACTTTATTGGCGCAGTTCTAAAGGCGCCTTTGCTAGTGCACGGATTGGTCGCTGCATTTCTGTTCATCAATGTGATTTCCTATCACGGCATCCTGAACCAGTTCATGCAATGGCTGGGCATTTGGTCTGAACCGCGTCGATTACAAAATGATCCGAATGCCTATGGTGTTCTTATCCTTCAGACGTGGAAGAACATGCCGTTTGCTCTTTTGTTGCTGACAGGCGCTGTGCAAAGCATTTCCGATGATGTCTTGGACGCTGCACGCGACCTTGGTGCCGGTACATGGGACAGATTTCGCCGCATAATTGCGCCTCTGACAGTGTCCGGCATGCAAGCCGCAATGGTGATTATCTTCATTGGCGCCGTTGCTGATTTTAGTTTTCAGGTCATTGCCGGCCCGACCAACAAACAATCGCTTTCCCAATTGATGGTCAGCTTCAAAGGGCGTGGTGATTGGCATTCTGCGGCAGTCGTCGGCGTATCATTGATGATGATTGCGCTGGTCGGCTCAGCTATTTTGGCCGTCGTTGCACGCATGGTCATGCGGGGTCGGATAAAATGACCGTTCAACGCGTGAATAAAATACTGCTAATTGCGCTGCTATCAGTCTGCGCAATATGGCTGATCATCCCCTTCACAATGGCAGTGCTTTGGTCGCTGGTTGATCCGTCTGAACCGTGGACGGCCGATAAGGTTCTGCCCCCTGTCATGTCTTTGTTTCGCTGGACGGACATGTGGGAAAATTCTTCTCTGAAAAGTGCGCTTATCGCGTCTTACACGCTGGCCCCCTCGGCCGCGGTTTTGTCTTTACTACTTGCGTTGCCAACGGCTTTTGCGTTGGGCCGCATATCTTTTCCGGGCCGCGAATTGGCAAAGATGCTGTGCTTGCTGCCTTTGGTGGTGCCTCCCTTTATCACGGCAATCTTTTTCACGTCACTTCTGTTTCAAATTGGCTTGTCCAGTTGGCGGCCCGGAGCCATCCTTTTTGCCCACTCGGTTCTATTCATGCCGTTTGCTATTCGCATCCTGACCGTCAGCTTTGAACAAGTGCGCCAAGATCATATAGATGCGGCCCGCGATCTGGGTGCCAGCCATTGGGCCCGGTTCAAGGTTGCATATTTCCCCGCGTTGAAACCTGGGATTTTCGCAACGCTGTTGATCGTATTTATTCAATCGATTGAGGAATTTGCGATCGCGTTCATCGTCGGATCACCCGATGTCGTGACAATCCCAACGCTGCTCTATTCGGCACTTGGTCAGGATTACGTCCGACCGAATGCCGCTGTTCTTTCACTGATACTGGTCGTTCCGAACGTCTTATTGATGTTGATTTTGGAACGCTTGCTCAGATCTGCAAACCCAACCCTTTCGTCAGGAAAAGGCTGACGGAAATTCAAAAACCAACTGGAGGAAGACTTATGATAAAATCTTTACTAGCCACAACAGCATTGCTGGCAAGCGCCACAATGTCCTTCGCCGGCGATCTTTCAACAATGAGCTGGGATGACATTGTCACCCAAGCAAAGGAAGAAGGCGAAGTCACTTGGTACGTTTGGTACCTGCGTGACGATTTCCGTCGTGCCGTTCAGGTGTTCGAAGAAGAATATGGAATTAGTGTTACAATTCCTGAAGGTACAGCTGCCGGAAACTCGGAAAAAATGTTGGCCGAGCGTGATCGCGAAACGGGCGACATTGATGTTCTCGCATGGGGAACAGACGGTTTTGCAACAGTTGATCTTGCACCGCTGTTTTCTTCACTTTCCGTACTGCCGGCAGACGACGGTCGTGTCGTCGAATTGGCAGGCTTTGACGGTGGTGAGCACGTTGTAGCGTTCTGGGGCAACCAGACAGGGATTGCTTATGATCCTGCACATGTCAGCGCCGACAACCTGCCACAAACACCAGACGATTTTGCGGCTTTCTGGGCTGAAAATCCTGGGAAATTTGGCTTCAACTATGAAAATGGCGGCTCTGGCCCGTCGTTCTATCAAAACACGCTTCGAGTTGTTGCCGATATTGATTTCAGCAACGGTGAAGTTACAGACGAACGCCTTGCAGCTATCCAACCAGGTATCGACTTCTTCAACGAACATGCTGAAAACTATGTCGTGACCGCATCAAATGCTGACAGCATCATCCGGGCCAGTGATGGCGAACTTTGGATGGTTCCAGCATGGGAAGATCACCTTGCGGGTCTTCAAAACCGCGGCGAAGTCCGGGAAGAGATTAAGTTCTATATTCCTGAAATGGGCATGAACGGCGGCGGCAATGGTGTTGCAATTCCACTTAACGCGCCAAACCCTGCAGCAGCAGCTGTGTTCGTGAATTGGCTGACATCACCTGAAACACAGTCAATGTTCAACAAAGATTTCGGCACGGCACCAATGAACACAGCAGCCGACGACAGCTTTGCATTGGTTCCCAACGAACAACGCGCGTTTCGCCAAGTTTGGGGCGCTCAGCCTTTCCGCGGCGAAGTTGAAGCGTCATTCATTGATAACGTGATTTTGGAGCGCTAAGCACCAAGAGCTTTCGAAAATAAACACGGCAGGCCGGACGGATGTTTGGCCTGCCACCTCTCAGAATGTCGGCAGCATCTGCTTTGGAAGCTGACCACTTCAAACGGAAATTTTATGACCACTACTCCGGACGATATTACCCAAACGAAACCGCATAGGCGGCGTAATGCCTTAACCGGTGAATGGATTTTGATATCTCCGCAACGCGCCGCCAGACCATGGCAGGGCGCTGTCGAAACGCCACCAACAAACATTTTGCCGTCGCACGATGCCAATTGCTATTTATGTGCGGGTAATACGCGCGCTAACGGAACGATTAATCCAAACTATGTGGGTCCGTGGGCGTTTTCGAACGATTTTGCTGCGCTGACGATGGATGCAGCACATATGCCATCATCTGGCGACGCCCTTTTCCAACGGGCAGCAACACAAGGTGAAGCGCGTGTTGTTTGCTATTCCGAGCGCCATGATCTGACCATGGCGCAATTGGGAACAGACGCAATCAAACGTGTGATCGACTGTTGGATGACTGAATACCGTACGCTTGCGCAGCGACATAATTGGGTTGCTATCTTCGAAAACAAAGGCGCTGCCATGGGGTGTTCCAATCCACACCCGCACGGTCAAATTTGGGCTTCCGACTTTGTGCCCAATCTTGTTTCCGCCGAAGACCGTGAACAGCGCGCTTATCATGCCCAAACAGGCACACCCTTATTGCTGGACTATGCCAACAAAGAAATAGCGGATGGATCGCGCGTGGTCTTTGCAACAGAACACTGGCTTTGCGTCGTGCCATATTGGGCGGTCTGGCCGTTTGAAACATTGCTGGTGCCGCTTACCCCCTCGCCGCGTTTGACTGATTTATCGGTTGAGCAACAAGATGACCTGGCACGTGCATTGCAGCAATTGACTGTCAGATATGACAATCTGTTCCAAACTGATTTTCCCTATTCGATGGGCTGGCACGGTGCACCTTGTCATCAACGGGACGTTGACCATTGGCAGGTACACGCCCATTTCTATCCACCACTTTTGCGCTCATCAACGGTAAAGAAATTCATGGTTGGTTACGAATTGTTGGCAGAAGCACAACGTGATTTAACCCCTGAAAGTGCGGCGAAAATGTTGCGCGCACAAGAGACCAAGCACTATCTTCAAAAAAATGGCGGGCACCCATGAACCTTCCTGACAGTGACCGGGCGCGCGATGCAGGCGCAAGGGCGAAAGCTTTGAACAAACTTACTGGCGGGCAGGACACATCCCTATATCCAAAGGCGATTACACATGCCGGGATGGGGGGGAAATTCGCCCCCAACGGCGATGTTCTTTCGTTCCCAGGAAACACATTCTTGTGCCACATCGACCCGACTTCGGATTTCTATGATGCGTTGTGTACCGTGCAGGACAAGTTGCGCGCGCACCCCAACGGCGATCATTTCACCTTTTTACCCAAACCCAGTTTCCACATGACCATCTTTTGTGGAGTGAGTGGCACGCCCCTAGGTTCAGACGGGTGGCCCCAAGGTTTTCCATTGGGCTCGTCTCTAGACGAAATTACAAATGCCTTCGATGAACGTCTTGTCGACACCAATCTTTCGACCGAATTCAGCGTGTTGCCCGACAATTTATTTCTGCCGACAAGTGTTTCGATGCGGGCAGCAACAAATCAAGACGAAACTCGACTTCGTGAGTTGCGTATGAAACTTGAAAAGCTAACTGGGCTGTATCGGGGTGATGTGGAAAGCTATGGTTTTCATGTTTCCATGGCTTATGTCGTGAAATGGCTCAACGAAGATGCGGCTGCAGATATGCTGCAAGAGTGTGAATCCCTTTTTGAAAAGAACTTCGCTCAATGTGGCGCATTTCGGGTCAATACAGTTGAATTTTGTTCGTTCAACAACATGCATAAATTCGACAATGTTCGTTCGTTCTGAAGGGCAACGTTGTCATATTTTGGTAAAGTCACCGACCCCACCGACTGCAATTCATGCCGCTTTGATCCTTGTAAAGAAAGTTGCCTTCACATTCATAGCAACTGCCTCAAATTAGGTAATTCCACCACCAAACAACAAATGGCCGGATCAATCCGGTGCATTGACGCCATCGTTCGAATTCGCGTGACAACCTGAATATCTGACTTGGATTGGCGACCTAAATTTACGAATTGAAAGCAGCCATTTGTTCAAAACGCAGCATCGGTAGCTATGGGCTCACTGCCGCCATTAGATCGTTTGCAGCATTCGTGGATTTGACTTCACATTGAACGGCCGCTTTCGCCAGATCGCCCTAAGGCCCGCGCACTTGCAGCGAATGTTCGGTTTCCGCCAATTTTGTGGAAAAACACCGTGTTGCCGGTGCAGAAAGTGGGGT
>CALAGN010000071.1 GCA_937891785.1 uncultured Octadecabacter sp. | reverse complement strand
ATACCGGGGTAACGCCATTCTGACTCGGTAGTCCGGTGCAGCTTTTCACCTAGTTTATTTGCACGAATGCCACTTTTGGCACCAGCAAGGTTTTTCAGCACGCCTTTTCCGTCTTTGTCGCTTTCGAATCCGATATGCAAATCAAACGGGCAGCGCACTACGAAATAGCGGCTTTCCATGTTGATCACAGCGGGGCAGCGCGACGCAGACTTCGCATGTGTCCGGTCAAGATCAGCCGAGCGGACCCTTTCTTGCGGGTAGTAAATGATGCCGCCCTTTTGAACGTTCAGAAACCATCCAACCGTGACCGGACCAGCGCCAGCCTTGCCGTCACGCGTGTTTTGAAACGAAACTGATAACTGCATTCGACTGCCCTTATTCAAACTTGCGATTACTGAATCGCAAATAGCTGCTCAAGTCAAAATTCCATGTCAGGTTTTTTGGGTTTTTTCATGGCATCAGCTAGGGTTTTGCTTGATTTGGTTTGTATGCCCTTACCGCTTGTGGCTTTCTGCACCGGACCAAGGAGAACACCATGTCATTCAAACCTGCAAACTGGCCCCGCAAACTGCGTTCGCAAGAATGGTTTGGCGGCACGTCAAAGGACGCGATTTACCACCGTGGCTGGATGAAAAATCAAGGCTTTCCGGCGGACCTGTTCGATGGTCGCCCCGTGATCGGTATCTGCAATACTTGGTCGGAAACGACACCGTGCAATGCGCATCTGCGTGATCTGGCGGAGCGAGTGAAAAACGGCGTTTGGGAGGCGGGGGGATTTCCGCTCGAATTTCCGGTGTTTTCGCCATCCGAAGTCACCTTGCGCCCCACCGCGATGCTATTTCGCAACCTTTGCGCGATGGACGTCGAAGAAGCCTTGCGTGGCAAATGTATCGACGGAGTCGTGCTGTTGGCGGGATGTGACAAAACCACGCCAGCCCTATTGATGGGCGCTGCTTCTGTCGACCTGCCCGCAATTGTGGTCAGCGGCGGGCCGATGCTGAACGGGCACTTCCGCGGTGAACGTATCGGATCAGGCACCCACATCCGCAAGTTTAACGAGGCGGTGAAAGCAGGCGAAATGACGCCCGAAGAATTCGTCGAGGCCGAAGCATCAATGTCGCGATCGCCCGGTTCGTGCAACACGATGGGCACTGCCAGCACAATGGCAAGCATGGCCGAAGCTCTGGGAATGGCATTGTCCGGCAACGCGGCCATTCCAGCGGTGGACAGTCGCCGCCGCGTCATGTCGCAGATCACAGGTCGACGGATCGTGCAAATGGTCAAGGATGATCTGAAACCGTCCGATATCATGACCAAAGCCGCCTTTGAAAACGCTATCAGGACCAACGCCGCGATTGGCGGGTCTACCAATGCGGTTATCCACATTTTGGCCATGGCGGGCCGTGTTGGTGTCGATATTACGCTTGATGACTGGGATCGCTGTGGGCGCGACGTGCCAACCATCGTGAACCTTTTGCCATCTGGAAAACACCTGATGGAAGAATTCTTTTTCGCGGGCGGCTTGCCCGTTGTTATCAAGCGCTTGGGCGAATACGGGCTGTTGAACAAGGATGCTATTACCGTCAGCGGTGGATCAATCTGGGACGAAGTGAAAGACGTTCAGAACTGGAACGAGGATGTGATCCTCCCCCGTGACAAGGCGCTGACCCAGTCCGGTGGCATCGCCGTTTTGCGCGGCAATATTGCGCCGAATGGCGCGGTGCTAAAGCCGTCGGCAGCGTCTCCTGACCTGATGGTGCATCGCGGCCGTGCCGTTGTTTTTGAAAACATCGAAGACTACAAGGCGCGCGTTGATCTGGATGATCTGGATATCGACGAGACTTGCGTGATGGTTCTAAAGAACTGCGGGCCGCGCGGGTATCCAGGGATGGCCGAAGTGGGCGATATGGCGCTACCGGCCAAGCTGTTGAAACGCGGGATCACGGATGTGGTCCGCATCAGTGATGCGCGCATGTCCGGCACGGCCTATGGCACCGTCGTGCTGCATACCTCGCCCGAGGCGGCAGCAGGTGGACCACTGGCGGTCGTGCAGGATGGCGATATGATCGAATTGGACGTGCCTGCGCGGCGCATTCATCTGGACATCAGCGACGCCGATCTGGCTGCACGTTTGGCCAAATGGGAACCTGCCGTTGCGCGCCCTGCCAGTGGATATGTCCAGCTTTATCACGACCATGTCACGGGTGCTGAAACAGGCGCTGATTTTGATTTTCTTGTCGGATGTCGCGGCAACGCTGTCGCACGGGAGAGCCACTAATGAAGATCGCCCTCGTCGGAATTGGCAAGATCGCGGTCGATCAGCATGTGCCTGCCATCGCCAACAGTGATGATTGGGAACTTGCCGCCACTGTAAGCCGTTCAGGTACAGTCGATGGCGTGCCGACCTACAAAGACATAGAGACTATGTTGGCCGAAAACCCCGAAGTTGAGGTGGTTAGCCTGTGCCTTCCGCCTGTGCCGCGCTTTGCCTATGCGCGGGCCGCTTTGTGCGCTGGACGGCATGTCATGCTGGAAAAACCGCCCGGGGCAACCTTGGCCGAAGTTCATGCGTTGCAAGACCTGGCGCGGGCGCAAGGGCAGACGCTTTTTGCCACGTGGCATAGCCGCATGGCGCGGGGTGTCGCGCAGGCCAAGGCGTTTCTGGCCGGTAAATCCGTCACCAAGGGCCACATCACGTGGAAAGAGGACGTGAGGCGCTGGCACCCCGGCCAAGATTGGGTCTTTGCCCCCGGTGGCATGGGTGTGTTTGATCCGGGAATCAACGCATTGTCGATCCTGACCGAAGTCCTGCCCGCACCCGTGCATTTGCAGGATGCAACTTTAGAAGTGCCGGAAAACTGCCAAACCCCGATTGCAGCAAGACTGACGTTCACCGACCGGATCACGGCCGATTTCGACTGGCGACAGGAAGGGCCGCAAAGTTGGGACATGTGGATCGAAGCGGCCGATCACCGCATTGAACTGCAGATGGGCGGCAGCAAAATAATCATCGACGGCGTGGATGTAACTGCGAACGCCAGCGGAACGTCCCTCTTGGGTGAATACCCAGCACTTTATGCCCATATGGCGAAATTGGTAAAGAGCGGCGCAAGTGATGTCGATCTTTCGCCCATGATCCACGTATCGGATGCAATGACCCTTGGAAAACGCGTGTCGGTTTCCGCCTTTGATATGTAGTTTCTTGGCTTGTCCCAACACCCCGTCTTGGGCCCTATGGCTGAAATGACCAACGAGGGCTGAGATGGCGATTCTTTTAGGCGTTGATACAGGCGGCACATATACTGACGCCGTCCTCTTGGACGAAGACACCAATACTGTGCTTGCAGCGGCCAAATCGCTCACGACGCGCCCTGATCTTGCCCTCGGGATCGGACGGGCCATTGATGCCGTTTTGGGCGAATCCCGCGTTGATGGCGGCCAGATTGCAATGGTTTCTTTGTCCACGACCCTCGCGACCAATGCTTTGGTCGAAGGTCAGGGTGGCCGCATCGCATTGGTCTTTATCGGTTTTGATGCCGCCGAACTAAACCGGGCGGGACTGACAGACGCTTTGGCTGGCGATCCGGTTATCATGCTTGCCGGTGGCCATAACCATGCGGGTGGCGAAGCCGCGCCGCTTGACCTGTCCGCCCTTGAATCGCGCTTGGCGGACCTGCCCGAGGGTTTGACAGGGATCGCCGTTGCCGCCAGTTTTGCCACACGAAACCCCGCGCATGAAATTGCCGCGCGTGATCTGATCCGCCGCGTGACGGGTAAACCGGTAACCTGCAGCCACGAGCTTTCTTCGGCACTTGGCGGACCAAAGCGGGCGCTTACCGCGGTTTTGAATGCCCGATTGATTGGCATGCTTGATCGTTTGATTGGTGCCTGTGAAGGGCATCTTGCTAAGGTCGGAATCCATGCCCGCCTGATGGTGGTGCGCGGCGACGGCGCGCTTGTTTCGGCGGAATTAGCGCGCGAACGCCCCATTGAAACTATCCTAAGCGGCCCTGCAGCCAGCATTGCCGGCGCGAGTTGGCTAACTGGCGAAACAGACGCACTGGTGAGCGACATTGGCGGCACCACCACCGACATTTGCTTACTTCGGGACGGCAAGCCCAAGATTGATCCTCAAGGGGCCCGTGTTGGCCCGTATCGCACTATGGTCGAAGCCGTGGCAATGCGCACATGGGGGCTTGGTGGTGATAGCGAGGTCCATATCCAAGACGGGTTGGCAGGAGGATTGCAGCTTGGTCCGCGTCGCCTGATGCCTGTGTCACTGCTGGCCCAAGACCATCCCAAACTGGTTCATGATGCATTGGATCGTGCCCTAACGACAGACAGCCCACCACACGAGGCGGGACGCTTCGTGGTGCCACATTGGGACACGGCACCGGAAGGGTTGGACAAACGAGAGGCTGCGGTTCTGTCGCGGCTCACCCACGGGCCCGTCCGCCTGCAGGATGCAGTGGAAACACGGGTCGAAGCCCCAGCCCTGGAACGATTGGTCAGGCGCGGGGCTGTCATGATTGCAGGCGTAACCCCGTCGGATGCCGCGCATGTACTTGGCCAATTGGAGGCATGGGACGTTGTCGCAGCGCAAAAGGCGCTCGCGCTGTTTGCCCGCCGAAGAACGGGCAGCGGGGATACAATCGCCAAAAGCGGAGCAGCCATTGCGCAGATGATAATTGATCAGCTGACACAACAAACCGCCCATTGCCTGCTAGAGGCAGCTTTTGACGAGGACGATTGGGATTGGGGTAGTCATTCGGCGCACTCACTGGGGCGGCATCCGCTGTTGCAGGCGGGCCTTGCGGGGCATCAGGGCGTCTTGCGTTTTAATGCGGGCCTCAATGTTCCTGTAATCGGGTTGGGTGCATCGGCCCAGAACTATTATGGCGCAGTCGGCAAATTGCTGCACACGCCGACAATTCTGCCAGCCCATGGTGGTGTAGCAAATGCCATCGGCGCTGTTGTTGGACAGGTGGCAATGCATGAAAGTGGCAGCGTGACGGGCGCCGGTTCGGGAGTGTTTGTGGCGCATTTACCCGATGGGCCCAAGCGGTTCGGTAATGCCGAAGACGCAATCGAAGCGCTGACACAGGCGCTTGAAATTATCGCCAAAAGCAAGGCGCGCGCCGCCGGAGTCGAAGAAATCAGGCTGACCCAAGACCGCAGCATCAAGGCTGCTGAGATCGAGGGTCAGTCGATGTTCATCGAAGCGACAATCAAGGTGACAGCACAGGGCCGCCCCCGCATTGCCGTTGATTAGTGTCTATTCTGCTGCGTTATGGCGCGGCAGAATCCAATCCGGCCGCACGAAGTGGCAGGTATAACCATTGGGCAGTCGCTCAAGATAATCCTGATGCCCAGGCTCTGCCTCCCAGAACGCGCTCGCTGGCGCGACTTCGGTCACGACCTTGCCGGGCCACATCCCGCTTGCTTCAACATCAGCGATCGTGCCCATCGCCTCTTCTTTCTGAGCGTCATCAACATAATAAATCGCCGAACGATACGACATGCCACGGTCATTACCCTGACGATTGGCCGTCGTCGGATCATGGATCTGGAAAAAGAACTCCAACAGTTTGCGATAGCTCATCACTGATGGGTCAAAGATGATCTCGATCCCTTCAGCATGGGTGCCGTGGTCACGATAGGTCGCGTTGTCAACATCGCCACCCGTATAGCCCACGCGTGTGGAGACTACGCCGGGCATCTTGCGTATCAGATCTTGCATGCCCCAGAAACATCCGCCTGCCAAAACTGCGCGTTCGCTCATGCTACGTCCTCCACTTGATCGATGAATGCGCCATAGCCTTCGGTCTCCATGTCGAAGCGTGCGACAAACCGCAGGCTGGCACCATTGATGCAATAACGCAAACCGCCGCTTTCGGCAGGTCCGTCGGGAAAGACGTGGCCAAGGTGGCTGTCACCATGCGTGCTACGCACTTCGGTTCGGATCATGCCGTGGGTCATGTCGCGCAGTTCATTAACGTGGATGTCCGCGATCGGTTTGGTAAAGCTTGGCCAGCCACAGCCGCTTTCATATTTATCCGATGACGCGAACAGCGGCTCGCCTGACACGATATCCACGTAGATTCCGGGCTCTTTGTTATCAAGATAAGGACCAGTCCCCGCGCGTTCAGTCCCACTTTCCTGAGTAACGCGATACTGTTCCGGCGTCAGGGTAGCAATCACATCTGGGTTCTTGTGATAGGTGGTCATGGCGTCCCTTTCTTCTGGTTAGAGGAAGAATATGGGGCAAGAGAACCCAATTGCGAGCGATGTTGCAAGCTGCTCAATTTGCGGTGACCGGATACGACATCCTACACCGCCTCACATTCGCGTCAGAGCGATTGCACCAAACCGACGCATCAGCCACAACCAAAAGACAAGAGAGGTAACAGCATGCTCGACGCGACTGCGCGCAAGATCATCGATCCACCGCTAAACGTGCTTGGTCGCGCAATTGCGGCGCGTGGCGTTTCTGCTGATGCAGTGACACTGGCCGGGCTCGCAATTGGGTTATCGGCCGCGGCGCTCATTGTGTTTGGTGCGTTTACGGCCGCGCTTGTTCTTCTCCTTGTGTCACGTATTGCAGATGGTCTTGATGGTGCTGTTGCACGGGCCACGCGAAAAACGGATTTTGGCGGTTACCTCGATATCGCTGCCGACTTTTTGTTCTATGGCGCTATTCCCCTTGGATTTGTGTTGCATGACACAGGTGCAAATGGCGCCGCAGGGGCGTTTCTACTGACCAGCTTTTACTTCAATGGCACGAGCTTCCTTGGCTACGCGATCCTTGCCGAAAAGGCGAAAATGCAAACCACGGCACAGGGGCAAAAGTCCCTCTATTATTCAAATGGCATTCTAGGCGGCACTGAAACTATCATCTTCTTTGTGTTCCTTTGCCTCTTTCCCGCTTACTTTTCCCAGATGGCATGGGTCTTCGGCGCGTTGTGTTTTGCCACGGCTGCGTTGCGTATTCATGCTGCACGACAACTTTTTACTGCCTGAAAGGCTCCGGATTTATGAAACACCTTGCCCTCGTTGCCGCCCTGCTCGCGCCGCTGCCAGCACTTGCCAATCCTGATCCCGCCGATTGGGATTCGGTTCTTGCCGAGGCGCAGGGACAGACGGTGTACTGGAATGCCTGGGGTGGGTCGACGACCACGAACGATTTCATCGCGTGGGTCGGAATGCGCGTTGCCGAGGACTATGGCGTTACGCTTGAACACGTCAAACTGACCGACACCGCCGACGCCGTGACCCGTGTGCTAAGCGAAAAACAGGCCGGTGTAGACGATGGCGGCGCGATAGACATGATCTGGATAAACGGCGCAAATTTTGCGGCGATGAAGGATGCGGACCTGCTTTTTGGACCATTTGCCGAGCACCTGCCCAATTGGTCGGTCGTCGATACCGAAGGCAAAACCGTGCAGACTGATTTCACCGTGCCGGTTGAGGGATACGAGGCCCCTTGGGCGATGGCGCAAGTCGTCTTTATCCACGATACCGCCGATCTGGCCGAGCCGCTTGGCAGCATGCAAGCGATTCTTGAATGGTCCACCGCCAACCCTGGACGCTTTACTTACCCACAACCGCCAGATTTCCTTGGTGCGACCTTTCTCAAGCAGGCGCTTGTCGATCTGATCGAAGATCAGACGCCGTTTTATTCTGCTGCCACCGACGAGAATTATGCCGAGGTTACAGCCCCGCTTTGGGGCTACCTTGATGCGCTCACACCAACGCTTTGGCGCCAGGGTCGCGCCTATCCCGCCACTGGCCCGGCGCAATTGCAAATGATCGCCGATGGCGAGGTCGATCTTGCGATTTCCTTTAGCCCAGGCGAGGCAACGGCTGCGATTGCGAATCAACAACTGCCAGACACGGTTCGGACCTTCGTCTTGGACAAAGGAACCATCGGTAACGCCAGCTTTGTCGGCATTCCCTACAATTCGGGTTCCGCAGCTGGCGCAATGATCGTCGCGAACTTCTTGATGTCCCCCGAGGCACAGGCCCGCGCGCAAAACCCCGAAGTTCTGGGTTATGGCACGGTGCTGGACATGACCGCCTTGAATGCCGAAGACCGCGCATTGTTTGATGCATTGGATCTTGGCATCGCGACACTGTCCCCTGCTGCCTTGGGCAGCGTCGTCGCCGAACCGCACCCAAGCTGGATGACGCGGATCACAGATGACTGGATCAGCCGCTACGGTAGCGCGCAATAGGGATACGGGCGCCAAACCACGATGCCGCGCGCCATCACCCTCATTCCAATCGCAACCCTGCTTGCGATGCTTGGCCCAGTTATTGCCGGGCTATGGGGAACCGTCTTGCCCGCCTTCGGCCATTTGCCGGTAGCGGGTTTTGACGGGCCGTCCCTTGATCCATTTCGCGCCCTTTTGGCGACCCCCGGAATTGGAACAGCAACGCGGCTATCGGTGACAACAGGGCTACTTGCGACCGGCCTGTCAGTTCTGATCGTCGCGCTTATCGCCGGTGGATGGTCAGGCACCCGCGCGTTTCGATTTCTTGAAAAGTTACTCTCGCCGCTCTTATCCGTACCGCACGCCGCTGCTGCCTTTGGGCTGGCCTTTCTTATCGCCCCTTCCGGTTGGATCGCGCGGCTGATCTCGCCCGGTCTGACTGGATGGGAGCGCCCGCCCGATCTGTTGATCTTAAACGACACCTTCGGATTGGCCATGACGGCAGGTTTGGTTGTCAAAGAGGTGCCGTTCCTTCTTTTGATGACCATCGCAGCCCTGGGCCAAACGCAACCACGTCAAAGCCTGATGGTCGCGCAATCCCTTGGATACGGGCGGCTGACCGGTTGGCTTAAGGCGGTGTTTCCGCGTGTCTATGCACAGATCAAATTGCCGATCTATGTTGTGCTCGCTTACTCGATGTCCGTCGTTGATGTTGCGGTTATCCTTGGACCAACGACGCCACCGCCGCTCTCGGTATTGATCGTTAAATGGATGGGTGATCCCGACCTTGGGATGCGGCTCTTGGCGGCAGCTGGGGCTTTGCTGCAACTTGGGTTGGTTGTGGCCACACTTGGGTTGTGGCGATTGGGAGAGATGGTTGTCAGGAGACTTGGACACGCTTGGATCATGCGCGGCGGACGCGGGCGGCTTGATTGGGCGCTGCAGCCAGCTGGATTGCTATTTGGAGGGCTTACTGCTGCCGCGATTTTCGCGGGCCTTGCGGGGCTTCTTGTCTGGTCGTTTGCGGGGTTCTGGAGCTTTCCAAACGTTTTCCCCGATAGCTTTGGCCTACGCACATGGATGCGACATGGTCCCGCCGCAGGTGGCGCATTTGCGGAAACGTTCTGGGTCGCCACCGCTGTGACGGGGCTTGCGTTGCTTTTTGTTATTGGCTGCCTCGAGGCCGAACACCGCAGCAGGCGCAAATTGACGTCGTCGGGCTTATGGCTTTTGTATTTGCCGCTGCTGGTGCCGCAAACAGCCTTTCTGCCCGGCTTGCAGACGTTGCTTTTGGGGGTTGGTGCCGATGTTGGGCGTGGGCCGGTTATTGCGGCGCATCTGGTCTTTGTGCTGCCCTACGTTTTCCTGTCACTTGGGGATCCCTATCGCGCTTGGGACACACGCAACGGGGTTTCGGCTGCGGCACTTGGGGCCTCGCCAAACCGCGTTTTTTGGCAAGTGCGTTTGCCGATGCTGCTGCGGCCCGTTTTGATTGCAAGTGCTGTTGGGCTTTCGGTATCTGTTGGCCAATACCTACCGACTTTGCTGATTGGCGGTGGCCGCGTTTCCACGCTCACAACCGAGGCTGTCGCGCTTGCCTCTGGGGGTGACCGACGCGCGATTGCGGTCTACGGTTTGGCGCAGACTGCTGCTGCGCTTGTGCCATTTGCGTTGGCCCTCGCAATTCCCGCTTTGGTCTGGCGCAATCGACGAGGGCTACATGGCTAGAGGTCTTGAGCTACGCGATGTGGTGATCCGCAAGGGCGGGCAAGTGCTTGTCCAAATGAACACCCTCATCGGGCCTGGTGAAGTGCTGAGCATTATGGGGCCGTCAGGTTCAGGAAAATCGACGCTGCTTGCCTTGATCACCGGAAACCTTGCGCCCGATTTCCAAGCGACGGGCGAGGTTTGGCTTGACGGGAATGACATATCGAAACTGCCCACACATCAGCGGCGCGCTGGGATCCTTTTTCAGGATGATTTGCTGTTCCCGCATCTGAGCGTCGGGGCAAACCTTGCCTTTGGGTTGCGCAGTGGCGGCACGACAGGCGAGCGCGCCGAACGCGTGAACGAGGCACTGCGAGAAGTTGAATTGGACGGTTATCAAGACCGCGATCCCGCGAGGCTCTCGGGTGGTCAGAAAGCACGCGTTGCCTTGATGCGCATGCTTCTGGCTGAACCCTGCGCTCTTCTCCTCGACGAGGCGTTTTCGCGACTGGACGCAGACCTGCGCACGCAAGTGCGCGATCTTGTGTTCGAGCGCGCCCTTGCACGCGACCTACCCGTCATCATGGTGACCCACGACATCGAAGACGCGCGCGCCGCTGGTGGAAAAATATACAATATTGGGGCGCGCTGACCTACGGGGCGTTAAGAATTGACAGGGCCGATTGACGCCCCCATGGTCTATCAAATTTGCAGTGCCAACAGGGTGAGGACAAGGCCATGATGTTAGGCGAAATACTATCAGCCGCGCGAGATTCCGGCGCGGGCATCGAAGACTGGCTGGCCCCTGCGGAACCAGAAATCTGGTCCGCACTCGGCAAGGCAGCCGAGGCCGAAGGTATTGACCACGCCACCTATGCCCGGTTGGCCGTTGCCGATTTTTCCAGCAGCGCACCCGAGGAAGACTGGGCAACCATGATGAGCCGTATGCGCAATGCCAATGATCCCGGCCAATCCTGCCTGCTATCCATGATCACATGGCGCATGAACCGTGTTGTTGGCGCATGCGGCCATAGCCACTAAGCGCTGGATAACTTTGGTGGAGCAATGGTGCCGCTGATAGGACTCGAACCTACTACCCCATCATTACGAATGATGTGCTCTACCTGATGAGCTACAGCGGCCTATTGGGGCGGCTGATAGCACCCCGGATGTTGACGGAAAAGGCCTATTTTTCCACGATATCTTCTTCATCAATGACTTCGGCGTCGATTGTATCAACGTCAAAATCCTGCATATCGACGACCAAATCCTCGGACTTGTCCGCGATCTGCCCAACAATCAGTGGCAACATTTTGACGCCCGCAGGCATAGCGACTTCGCCTGACGACGGGGTTTTCCATGATAGCGTATCAAAAGACCCGCAATTGGTGCAGACTGGGCTCCAAGACGAATGGATGTTCTGGCACTTATCACAGACCCACTGCGGCCCGCGTGATGCCGTAAGCGCTTTGGCCAGCCAGCCACGCACGATCTGATCGTCGCTTCCCTCGCCACGCTCGATTGCTGCCATCAAAGTAAGGTTTCGCGCGGTTGGGCCAGATTCCACCAGATCATGCAAAGCGCTGCGCGCCTGGAGGAAATTCTCGGCTGCGATCTGCAGTTCGCAATTCAACATGATCGTTTCAGGATTATCAGGATTGATGCGGGTCAGTGCATGAAACCGCTTGATCCGCTGGCTCGGGTCTTCATCGGGCACGATCTCGGCAAATGCGGCCGCAAGATCGGGGTGTGGATGCACTTCCCACGCTTTTTTGATGACTCGCGTGGCGTAGCGGGCGTTGCCCTGTTCGATATAGCTGCGCGCGGCCATCACGGCGGCGGGTACCAAATCGGGCGACAGGCGGTTTGCCTCAATCGCGGCCTCACGGGCGCCGATTGAATTGCCCTCGGCCAGAACTTCGCGAGCTTCGGATAATGCCAGAACCGCATCGCGGCGTTTATGCACATCGCGCGGAAGCGAGCCGCTCTTGAGTTTCGCCGCCAGCGTCTTGCGCGCACCGTGCCAATCCTCGGTCGAGGCCTGCAATTGCAACAGGACGTCCTGCGTTTCGACATGCTTGGGCTTAATCGCAAAGGCCTTCTCGGCCAATTTCAATGCCGTAGCGGTATCACCGTCAGCCAGCTTTTGTTTCATGATCCCGCGCACACCAACGAACCGGGTGCGGTCGTCTTCAAGCAGTCGTTTATAAGTTTCTTCGGCCTTGCGACGATCACCGGCCAATTCGGCAGCTTGGGCAGTCAGCAACGTCGTCAATTCGGGCCGTTCAAGATATTTTTCCGCCTTGGCGGCCTTGGCCAGCGCCAATTGCCCCTCGCCAGACGCCAACGCCATCATCCCTTCGGACAAGGCCGTGAAGCCCTTGCGTTCACGGTTACGGCTGAAATAGCGCGAAATCGCCGTTTCATCACCGTTCAGGAACTTAAAGGTCGCAACCAATAACCCCATCAGCTTTAGCAGCAACCAAACAGCCAGAACCAATAATACCAGCCCGATAAGCAACATCAGCGGCGACAGGTTCGCGTTGTAGCCTGCGATCGTGATGTCCGCGCCACCGGACATGTTTAGCAGATAAACCGCCCCGTATGTGAGGCCAGTCACGATAGCGATGAACGCGACAATCTTAATCAGGGACCAAAGCATCTGGGCAACCTCAATTCTGGTTCAGGGTTTGGGACAGGGATTGGACCCCGGCGATTGCATCAGCACGCGCTTGTGCTTGCCCGACCCAGTCAGTCAGGGCGGCGCGGCTTACTTCGGGGAGTGTTTCGATTTCGGCAAGCGTGTCGGACAAGCGGCCAGACCGCAGGGCCGCTTCGGCACGAGACAGGATCGCGTCGGGATCACCACCTTCGCGTGGCACGACTGAACGGACATCAAGCTGATCGCGCAAGAAGGCACCAAATCCGCCGGTTTCGCCGGCGACGCCTTCGTCACGGGCAGTGGACAACGCCGCACGGGCCGCGGCCGGAAATTCATCCCGCAGCGCTGTGAGTGTCGAAACCCCTCTCGCCGCAGCCAGCACAGCTTGCGGAATGTCCATTTCTGTCACGGATTGCAGATCCGTCAATGCATCCTCAAATGCCTCGCCAGTATCCAGCGCCACCTGAATGCGACTTAATGCAGCGCGCGCCGTAACGGCCTGCGCTATCGCAACCGAATCAAGTTCAATCGCCTGCGTTTCGCTTTGGGTAGCAGCGCGTTGGCTCGCGGCTTCCTCGGCCATCGCGCGCACAGATTCTTGCTGCGCGGCCATTTCAGCACGCATCGCTTCAAGCTCGCGGTCGTATGCCGCAAGTGCTGTGTCTGACAATGTACCGTCGGCACTGGAGCGCTTCTCAACTTCGGAAAGTCGCGCATCAAGGGCACCTAGGGAAAACTCTAACTCTTCAATGCCTTGCGAAAGGTCTGTTTGCGTCAGCCCGATGGCAGCCTCAAGCCCCGCAAGATCGACTGGTGGCGGCACCGCCGCGATCTGCGTTTCCAATTCTGCAATCTGCGCACCCTGATCTGCGATCATCTGTGCCATATCCTGTGATTGCTGGGCGCCCGACAAATTCGTGTATGAGGCTACCCCAAATCCCAGCGCTGCAGCAGCTGCGCCACCAAGTAACAGGGGAAGAAAACCGCTTCTGCGCTTTTCTGTGTCGGCCGCGGGTTCTTCCACTTGAACTTCAGGCTCTGCCGGCTCCTCGTCGCGGGGCAAGTCGGTTTCAGCGTCGTCAGCAGGCATACCATCCTGCGCGGGCGACTCGTCGGTGATCGCTTCAGCCTTGGCAGGCTCTTCCACCACCTCGGCTTGCTCAACCTCGTCCTCGGCAATCACTTTGGCTTCTTCAACGATGTCGTTGTTCTTGGCTGCGGCTTTGCTTTGCCGTGCTGGTTTCTTTGCCATTTTGACACCCTCTCCGATTCCGGACTTATTTGGTCGCAAGTCTATCCCGCACCGAAGCGGCCCTCAAGCGGCGTTGGGGTAGGGCATACCGTCTCAGCCAGTTGCATTATAAGCTCTCGCATCGCTTCTCCGTTTGGCGATCGCGCCGTTTTTACGGTCACAGGACAAAGGTTCTTTGCCGCTTTTGCGGCGGCATCGCTGATGGCTGCAACCAATATCCGCGCTTTAAAAGGGCCCTGTTCCATAACTAGCGCAGCGCTTCTGGGCGAATATAGGGGAAGTATCACCGGTTCTTCACCGCCAAGTGCGCGGCGCGCGGCGTCCGAAAGCGGCACTGCGATCTGATCATAGACCACAGCTTCATCGCACAGGATTCCCGCTGATGTCAGTTGCGCCGCAAGATCACTGCTCACATGTCGACCACGAAGGTACAGAAGCGTGCCGGTAGGATGTTGTGTCTGCATCGTCTGAGCCAATGAGTTGGCATCATGCGCTACGGTTACAACATCAAACCCCGCCCTGCGTGCGGCTTGCGCCGTTTTCGCGCCAACGCACCAGCACGAAGCCCCGTCTTTGATTTCAAACGATGCGCAATTGGTCACGCCATGTGTCGAGGTGAAAATGTATCCAGCGACGTTCTTGCTTGGCGGCGTTGCAGCAACCGGCGCGATCTCGATAACCGGCGAGACTATTACTGTGCACCCTCGCGCAACCATACCGTCAAGTCGGGTGGCCAGCCGCATGGCAGCGTCATAGGGGCGTGTGATGATGATCGTGGCCGACACTTGCACCCCCTCGCGCCATTGTTTGCGGAACGACTGAGTGTTACCTGCCAAGGACAAAGGCGCAACCGGAACCCGCAATGACCGCAGAACTGACAATCCTTGGTATTGAGAGCAGCTGCGACGACACGGCAGCAGCAGTTGTGCGCGGTACACCGGACAGGGCGCAAATTCTGTCGTCGGTCGTGTTCGAACAAACAACTTTGCACGCGGATTTCGGCGGGGTCGTGCCAGAAATCGCAGCACGGGCGCATGCCGAAAAGATTGACTACTGCGTCGAAGACGCCTTGCAGCAAGCCGGCATCACCCTTGACGCGATTGATGCGATTGCCGTCACCGCTGGCCCGGGCCTTATTGGGGGCGTCCTGTCGGGTGTGATGTGCGCCAAAGGTCTCAGTGCTGCGACCGGCAAGCCCCTGATAGGAGTGAACCATCTTGCCGGGCACGCGCTTACACCGCGTCTGACGGATGGTGTGGCCTTTCCATATTTGATGTTGCTTGTTTCGGGCGGCCATTGTCAGTTTCTACTGGTTGAGGGGCCAGAGACCTATCGTCGGCTTGGCAGCACAATCGACGACGCCCCCGGCGAAGCATTCGATAAGACCGCGCGTCTTTTGGCGCTGCCCCAACCTGGTGGTCCTTCGGTCGAGGCGACTGCGCGTAACGGTAACCCAGGCAAATACAAGCTGCCCCGCCCGTTACTGGATCGGCCCGGTTGCGACATGTCTTTTTCGGGCCTCAAGACCGCCCTGCTTCGTGCTCGTGACGGGGTCGTCAATGAACACGGTGGATTGCCAAAACAGGACCGCCACGATCTTTGTGCCAGCTTTCAAGAGGCCGTTGCCGACGTTCTTGCTGAAAAGTCACGCCGTGCGCTTGAGATTTACCTTGCCTTGAACCCGACGCGACCTGTCTTTGCCGTTGCTGGCGGGGTTGCCGCGAACACCGCAATCAGAACCGCTTTGAATGCTGTTTGCGCCAAGTTAGAGACTGAATTCGTCGCTCCGCCGCTCGCGCTTTGCACCGATAATGGGGCGATGATTGCCTATGCGGGCCTTGCGCGGTTCGCGCTGGGCGCACAAGATGATTTGACCCTTTCGGCGCGACCTCGATGGCCCTTGGACAAGACAAGTCCAGCGCTGCTAGGGTCCGGTAAGAAGGGGGCAAAGGCATGAGTATTGCAGTTATTGGCGCGGGTGCGTTTGGAACGGCTCTCGCGATTGCATTGTCGGCGAACGGCGATCACGTAACGCTATGGGCCCGCGATCATGATGCTGTCGCACAAATGCAGAGCGCGCGCGAGAACACGCGGCGCTTGGCCGGTGTCCAGTTTCCAGGAAGTTTGGTCATAACGGCCGATATTGCTGACGCTTTTGCTTGTGATGTGCTGCTCTTGGCTATTCCTGCTCAGACTTTGCGCGGCTTCCTTAAAGAACACGCGATCGGTTTGCGCGGCAAGTCGTTGGTAAGCTGTTGCAAGGGCATCGATATCGAGACTGGCGACGGGCCAGCCGATTTAATCGCGCGATTCGTGCCTCAATCGACGCCTGCGGCACTAACCGGACCCAGCTTTGCGAGCGATATCGCGCGCGGTCTGCCGACTGCCCTCACATTGGCCTGCGCGCAAGAGGCCGCCGGCGAAATGCTGCAAGCCGTGCTATCAACCGCTACAATTCGCCTTTACCGCACGACCGACATTGCGGGCGCACAGCTTGGTGGGGCGATCAAGAACGTGTTGGCAATTGCCTGCGGGGCCTGCATGGGCGCCGGGTTTGGGGAAAGCGCGCGCGCGGCCCTGATGACGCGCGGCTTTGCAGAAATGCAACGGCTTGCCGCAGCCTTTGATGCGCATCCCGATACTCTGGTTGGGCTGTCAGGCTTTGGCGATCTTGCATTGACCTGCACGTCCGACCAGTCACGTAACTATCGCTATGGCTTTGCCCTCGGTAAGGCCGCTGATTTTGATGCATCAACCACCGTTGAGGGTGCCGCGACAGCAAAAGCAGTCTCTAAGTTAGCCAAAAAGCTAAATATCGACCTTCCGATCTGCGCTGTTGTGAACGGGTTGGTCAGCACTGAAATGACAGCAATGCAGGCGATGCAGACACTCCTGTCGCGCCCCCTAAAGGAAGAATAAAGATGCGTTTTGCCCTGATCACCAAAGACAAAGAAGACCACATCGACATGCGCAAAGCCAATCGCGATGCCCATCTTGCCTATATCGCACATACCGGTGTCGTCGAGATGGCA
The DNA here is from genome assembly GCA_937891785.1 of uncultured Octadecabacter sp. Taxonomy (GTDB): domain Bacteria; phylum Pseudomonadota; class Alphaproteobacteria; order Rhodobacterales; family Rhodobacteraceae; genus SW4. The sequence continues at coordinate 94,596 of CALAGN010000071.1, read as the reverse complement.
GGGCCTTTCGTTGGCGTCGATGGCGTCATGTCGGGCTCGCTAATCGTGATGGATGTCGCTGATCTGGCGGCTGCGCAGGCTTGGGCCGACAATGATCCCTATGCCAAAGCAGGATTGTTCGAGAAAGTACAGCTTGAGCACTGGAACAAGGTTATCGGCTGATGGCCTATTGGTTATTCAAATCCGAGCCCTCTACTTGGGGCTGGGACGATCAGACCGCCAAGGGTAGCGCGGGCGAAGAATGGGACGGCGTGCGAAACTATCAGGCACGCAATTTCATGCGCGAAATGAAGGCCGGCGATTTGGGTTTCTTTTACCATTCCCAGACGGAAAAGTCGGTGGTCGGGATTGTTGAAGTCTGCGCCCAAGCACATCCTGACAGCACGACTGACGATGATCGCTGGGATTGCGTTGATATAAAGGCCGTGCGCCCCTTTGTGCGGCCCGTTGCGTTGGACCAGATCAAAGCAGATGAACGGTTGGCCGATATGGTGCTCGTCAAGAATTCACGCCTGTCGGTGCAGCCGGTGAGTCAGGATCAGTGGTTGGTCATTTGTGCACTCGGCCAAACAACACCGTAGATAATGTGACAATTTGTCGCCATAGTTCCCTTCAGAAGTTGAACAAGGAGGGAACGATGGAGTTTTTGTCAGTGATTATCGCCGCTTTTGCGGGGTTCGCCTTTGGTGCGGTTTGGTACATGATCCTCGCCAAGCCATGGATGGAAGCGAGCGGGATAGAGGTCGGGAATGATGGGCGCCCCAAAGATGGCGGATCACCCGTTCCGTTCATAATGGCTGGTATCGCAATGTTGCTTGTTGCCGGCATGATGCGGCACACGTTTGCGCTGGCTGAAATCACGACGCTGGGCAAGGGACTGGTGTCGGGCTTGGGGATTGGGCTGTTTTTCATAAGCCCGTGGATCATGATCAACAACGCGTATGGGATGCGACCATTCAAATTGACCGTGATCGACGCAGGCTATGCTACATTTGGTTGCGCGATCATGGGATTGGTCTTGATGCTGTTCTAAAACGCGAGAAAGGGCCCAAGCATAACGCCCAGACCCTTTCTCTCACCCGCGTGCTCCCATAGCCACCACACACGTATATGAAATTCTGGTCCGGGCCATACTGGCCTTAGGTTCTGATAACCCAAAGTGGCGAGTCGACGCAAAGGAATAGCCCGTAAGACTTGTTTAAAATGCAAAACGCCCTCCCATAAGGGTGGGCGCTTACATAGGTATCCGTCTTGGGGTTAACCGTAGGCGGATTCTTTGCCAAAGTGCTTGGTCAGCATATAGTAAACGACTGCGCGATACTTGTTGCGTTCAGACTGACCATAGGTTTGCAGCGCGGAATTGATCCCTTCCATCAGCTCGGGGCCGTCAGCGAGGCCCAGCTTCTTTTTCAGGTAGTTTTCTTTGACGGTCTCAAGTTCGCTGGGTTGGCTACCAGCAACTGTCGAGGCATCCGCGTTATAGATCGCAGGACCGCATCCGATTGTGACCTTCGTCAGAAGGGCCATGTCAGGGGTCATACCGCATTTGTTCTTAAGATCGTCGGCATACTGCGCGATCAGATCGTCTCTCTTGCCCATTTGAAATCTCCCACCAATGATGCATCCGGCCGCGATTTTGCGGCGCTGGGCAAAGTTAAGGCGACAACGGGCGCCCAGTAAAGGAAAATCAGGGGGAAATCGTCGCTAGTCACCTCACTGATAGCATCGCCAATCGCCCGCATTTGACATTATAATTCACGATGCGAAATACTGGGAGCTTCCAGATGACCAACTCAAAAACAGTCAGCTTTACTCAAATGAAAGACGGCACCCGCGAAGACTACGCGCTACTCGAGACGCTTGAAAAGCCGTATCTTGCGATGACGGCTGATCGGATCATGGACGAATTGCGCCGCCAAGGCGACGTTTCGCTCGAGGGTTATCCGATCACGCGACTTGATCATGGTCTGCAATCGGCCACGCGTGCGCAGCGTGATGGCGCTGATATTGATTGGGTTGTTGGCACGCTGCTGCACGATATCGGTGACGGGCTCGCCCCGCAAAACCACGACCGTTTTTCAGCCGAGGTAATCCGGCCATTCGTGCGCTGGGATGTTGCGTGGGCCGTTGAACATCACGGTATTTTCCAGATGCTGTATTACGCGCATCACTATGGCTGGGACCGCGACGCACGTGACCAGTTCAAGGATCACGCCTGCTTTCAAAGTTGCGCTGCGTTCTGTGAGCGTTGGGATCAGTCATCATTCGATCCCAACTATGACGCGCTTCCGCTAGAACATTTCGCCCCGCTGGTTCGCCAAGTTTTTAGCCGCAAAGCCTATGATCCAGATGTCATTCGCGAAGGCTTTGTTTCATCCCTAACGTCCTAACAACAGCCATCGCATCCGCGCGATTGCAGATGGAAGCCGTCTGCATGCTGGCTGCTACAATCGGGTGGAAGTATAACGCAAAACCGCCCCAAACGTATTGGGGCGGTTTTATGTATCACGGTCATCAGGCATCGGTTTGACGCCAGATTAGTACCGGTAATGCTCGGGTTTAAACGGCCCGTCTGGCGATACGCCGATATAGGCAGCCTGTTCAGCGTTAAGTTTGGACAGCTTTACGCCGATCCGGTCCAGATGCAGGCGCGCAACTTTTTCGTCCAAAGCCTTTGGCAGGATGTAGACACCCGGCTGGTAGTCATCACCCTTGGTCCACAATTCGATCTGCGCCAGAACTTGGTTGGTAAACGACGCTGACATCACGAACGACGGGTGTCCCGTGGCGTTGCCAAGGTTCAGCAAACGACCTTCGGATAGCAAGATCAGGCGATTGCCGTTCGGCATCTCGATCATATCGACCTGTTCTTTGATGTTGGTCCACTTGTGGTTCTTCAACGCGGCAACCTGAATTTCGTTATCGAAGTGGCCGATGTTACCGACGATCGCCATATCCTTCATTTCGCGCAAATGCTCGATCCGGATGACGTCTTTGTTGCCGGTCGTTGTGATGAAAATGTCGGCAGTTGCGACGACATCTTCCAGCAGAACAACCTCGAACCCGTCCATGGCGGCTTGCAATGCGCAAATCGGATCGACCTCGGTAACTTTCACGCGGGCACCCGCGCCAGAAAGCGACGCAGCCGAGCCTTTGCCAACATCGCCGTAGCCCATCACAACAGCAACTTTACCAGCCATCATCGTGTCGGTCGCGCGGCGAATGCCGTCTACGAGGCTCTCTTTGCAGCCGTATTTATTGTCGAACTTTGATTTCGTAACGCTGTCATTCACGTTGATCGCAGGAAACGGCAGCTGGCCATTCTTGTGCAGATCGTAAAGACGGTGAACGCCCGTCGTCGTTTCCTCGGACACGCCCTGAATGGCGGCCTTGGTTTTTGCAAACCATCCGGGTGTCTCTGCAATGCGCTTTTTAATCTGCGCTTTGATCGCAACTTCTTCTTCCGAGCCTGGAACTGACAGCACGTCTTCACCGGCTTCCATCCGTGCACCAAGCAAGATGTAGAGCGTCGCATCGCCACCATCGTCCAAGATCATATTCGCGCCTTCGGGGAACATGAATGACTTGTCCAGATAATCCCAATGCTCTTCCAGCGACTGGCCTTTGATCGCGAAAACGGGTGTGCCGCCTTCGGCAATTGCTGCCGCTGCGTGGTCCTGCGTCGAAAAGATGTTGCAAGACGCCCAGCGCACATCGGCACCAAGAACGACAAGCGTTTCGATCAGCACGGCGGTCTGGATCGTCATGTGAAGCGATCCAACGATGCGCGCTCCCGTCAACGGCTTGGTTTCACCAAACTCGGCGCGGCAGGCCATCAGGCCCGGCATCTCTGTTTCGGCGATGTCAAGCTCTTTGCGGCCAAATGCGGCAAGCGCAATGTCCTTTACGATATAGTCATTTGCCATCTTGGCTGCTCCTGCATTCATCTATCGGGTGGCCCATAACATCGCACACCTGGTTAGGCAATCTCGGCGGCAAATGGTCACCCATGATTGATTGCAACGCCAGCGGCATGTGCTATCCAAATAAAATGAAACAACCACGCGCATGGCAACGGATGCTCTCGGGGCGACGGCTTGATCTGCTGGACCCGACTCCGATGGATATCGAAGTTGAAGATATCGCGCACGGGCTGGCCTTTGTCGCCCGCTGGAACGGTCAGACGTTCGGTGATTTCGCCTATTCGGTCGCCGAACACTCGCTTCTGGTCGAAGTTATCTATTCCCTCTTGAACCCCAAATCCGCTGTGAAATGGCGTCTTGCGGCGCTGCTTCATGATGCCCCTGAATATGTTATCGGCGATATGATTAGTCCGGTAAAAGCGTCTGTGGGTCCAGGCTATGGCGCCTTGGACGACCGATTAATGGCCGCGATTTATATCAGGTTTGGATTGCCGGCACAGGTTCCAGTTGCCGTAAAGAAACAAATAAAGAAGGCTGACAAGATCAGCGCGTGGCTTGAGGCAACCCAGATTGCCGGATTTACGATTGCCGAAGCGGATAAGTTCTTTGGCAAACCCGACCCTTACCTTGCCGAAAGCTGCAAAATCCGGCTTCGCGCGCCTGTCGATGTCCGCAATGACTTTACGGCCCGGCATGCCCAATTGCTAGCGTTGCTTTGAAGCATCGCGCACCCGCTAGCGCGGGCTACGTTTCGCCAAAATCCGTTGTAGTGTCCGTCGGTGCATGTTCAGGCGACGCGCGGTTTCGCTTACATTACGGTCACATAGTTCGTAAACGCGCTGGATATGCTCCCAACGCACGCGATCCGCGCTCATCGGATTTTCGGGGGGCGGCGGTAGCTTGTTACCAGTCGCCAGCAGCGCATTCATGACGTCGGCAGCATCGGCAGGTTTGGACAAATAATCAATCGCACCGATTTTGACAGCGGCAACGGCCGTCGCAATCGCACCATAGCCGGTAAGAACCACGATCCGGCTATCGGCACGCCGTTCGCGCAGGACTTCAACCACATCAAGGCCATTCCCGTCTTCAAGGCGCAAATCAACGACTGCGAATGCCGGGGGGCGGGCGGTCGCAATCGCTTTGCCCGCAGCAACGGAACCAGCCGTTTCTACAGAAAAACCGCGCTTTTCCATGGCTTTCGCTAGCCGTCGTAAAAAGGGTTCATCATCATCGACAAGCAATAGCGTTTTGTCGGGGCCAATTTCATCCAGATCCGTCATTAATTTACCCGCTCACGTCGTTTCTAACTACAGGTAGCCCGCCATATGGGTCGGGTCAATTAACCTAGGACGCCTCTACAAAGCACTCAAGCCGGTCAGCCATGTCTTCAGGCGTCACATCCCGGCGGAAAAACTCGACAAATCCGTACTCGGGAAACACCAGATAAGACATCGTTGTATGATCCATGAGGTAGTAATCTGGGTCGTCGCTGTCTTGCTTGGCAAAGTATGTGCGATACGCCCGCGAGGCGCCGGCAACCTGTTCCTCGGTTCCGCTAAGCCCGATCATCCGCTCGTGAAAATTGTCAGTGAAACCCTTAAGAAGTTCAGGTGTGTCGCGCGCAGGGTCGATCGAAATAAAGACTGGCGTGACCTCGACACCGCGTTCATCCAGTTCGTGAATCGCCAAGGCATTGCGCATGTTATCAAGCGGGCAAACATCAGGGCAGAATGTATACCCAAAATAGACAAGCGTCGGGCCGGTGATCACGTCTTGATCGGTCACCGTCACGCCATTTTCATCAACCAGTGTGAACGGCCCACCAATATCGCCACCCGCAACCTGACTGGCACGACAAGCGGCAAAGCGATCAGCAGGCGCGAAAATAGAAGACATGGCCAGTGCACCACCAACAAGGGCAACGACGGCAACACCAGCGGATATGGCAATAGCTTTACTCATTTGATCAGCTCCGTTTTTGGTTTCGCGCATTGATCGACTGCTCCAACACAAATAACAATGGTCCAGCTTGACGCATCCAAAGGCGGCACAATGACACAAACTGACTTTGATATGTTCTCGGCCCAAGGTCGAGGAAATTGGGTGCGGCTTCGCACGCTTGTGATCTTGCGATGGTTTGCGGTTGGGGGCCAGATTATAGCGCTTTTTGTTGCAACGCAGATCTTTGGCCTTCAGCTTGCAATCGGGCCAGCGGCGATGACGGTGGGCGCATCGGTCGTCGGCAATCTATTTGCGATGTTCCTTTACGCAGAAAGCAAGCGCCTAACGGTCATAGAGGCCACGATGATGTTGGTATTCGACATCTTGCAGTTGGCATTGCTGCTTTATCTGACAGGTGGATTGAACAACCCGTTTGCGCTTCTTCTTCTCGCGCCAGTGACGATCGGCGCGACGATCCTACCGTTTCGTCCAGCGACGTTCTTGGCGGTTCTTGCGATACTCGCGGTTTCGCTGCTCGCGCGATTCCATATTACACTTCTGGCGCCGGACGGCATGCCATTGGTTTTACCCAGCTTGTTCTTGTTCGGATCATGGGTCGCGCTGTTGATCGGGGTGCTGTTTCAGGCTCTGTATACGCGCAAAATTACCACCGAAACGAACGCCATGCGCGATGCGCTGATGGCCTCGCAAATGGCTCTCGCGCGGGAACAAAAGCTGACAGACCTTGGCGGCGTTGTCGCAGCTGCAGCACATGAACTTGGCACACCGCTTGCAACAATCAAACTTGTCAGCAGCGAGTTGATGGATGAATTGGCAGGCCAGCCAGACTTGCTTGAGGATGTCACGCTGATCCGTGAGCAGGCTGAACGTTGCGGTAACATCATGCGCTCGATGGGGCGGGCCGGCAAAGATGATCTACATCTGCGCCGCGCGCCGCTTGAAACTGTCGTCAAAGAGGCCGCAGAGCCGCATATGAACCGTGGCAAGGATGTGCGTTACGTTTTGGTTCCCGCGACTGGCAAAGAACACCTCCAACCGCAGATCTATCGCCGCCCTGAAATCATCCACGGACTTCGTAACCTTGTTCAGAATGCTGTCGATTTTGCGCGGACAGCTGTCCGAATCGAGTTGATCTGGTCGGAAAACAGCATTGTCGTGCGCATATCTGACGATGGCGAAGGGTTTCCGTCGTCCGTGATCGGCCGCATCGGTGACCCGTTCGTGCGACAACGGCGGCGGCGCGAAGATCGCACCTCTCGACCGGGCTATGAAGGCATGGGGCTTGGCCTATTCATTGCCAAGACACTACTGGAACGCTCTGGCGCGGTGCTTAGTTTTGCAAACGGCGGTGGGCGTATGCTGTCGGGGAGCCCTGGCGGGGCGATCGTCGTCGTTGAATGGCCGCGCGCAGCAATTGATGCCGGCTTGGCGCAAGACAGCGCAGGTCTTGGCCAAAATGCCCAAATTACCAGCTAGCCCCAGCTTAATACGGTATTAACCAATTTCTTTCACCTTAGCAGGGCATTGCTAAGGAGATCGCGCTGCGATGATGCTTTCAGAACTCGTACAGATCGTCTTTGCCACTCTTGTCGGGCTTTTAGGTGCAATTTCCGCTTTCGGCGCCATACTTTACTTTAGCAGGCGTGACCGCCAGACAGCGCGCGCGCTGCTGCAAGAGGCAGAGAGCACCGTCGTTTTCTTGTTCGATGATGAAAAACTCATTGATGCGACACCCGCGGCACGCATGCTTTTGCGGCGCCGCGATGGACGGCTTTCAGACTGGGAAGCGCTGATCGCCCTCTTGCGCCCAAGGTTTCCACATTTGCGCAAGCAACTCGCTAATCTCGCCGAAAGTAATCAGGATCGAATCGAGCCGGAAGACAAGGGCGCGGGCTTTATTGAGGCTGAGCTATGGGAAGGGCTTGCGCGCATCACATTGTCCGAAGGATTCGTTTCTGATGCCGAGAACACCGTCGATCCTGTGACGCTCGAAGCGATAGAAGACGAGCTTGAAAACCTCAGAAGCCTTGGCGAAGCCGCGCCGCAACTTATCTGGAAACAAGGCGCTGATGGAATCGTGACCTGGGCAAATCGTGCCTATCTTGACGTGGTCGAAATGATCAGCCCCACGATGGGCGACGAAACGCCGCCGTGGCCACCAGTGACCCTTTTTCACGACATCGAGCGAATCGAAAGCGATGCCCCGAGTATTCAGCGCCTTGCCGTCAAAGATGCGCTGGCGCAAACGGACTCGTGGTTTGATGTCACAAGCCTGCGGCGCGGTCATGGCACAATCCACTTTGGAATCGATGCCAACGCTGCCGTAAAGGCTGAAGCAGCCCAGCACAGCTTTGTTCAAACCCTTGCCAAAACGTTTGCGCAGCTCTCTATCGGGTTGGCTGTTTTTGACAAGAGCCGGAAGCTGGTCATGTTCAATCCGTCTCTCCTTGATCTCACGTTGCTACCTATCGAATTCTTGTCATCACGGCCCACCCTTCGAGCGATCTTGGACCGGATGCGCGAAAACCAGCGGCTTCCTGAGCCGCGCGACTATGCCACTTGGCGCGAAGAAATTTCTGCGCTCGAGACTCAAGCCTCGCGTGGCACTTACTGCAAAAGCTGGTCCCTTCTGGGCGGCGAAACCCTTCGGGTCACGGGACGGCCCCATCCGGATGGGGCAATCGCTTTTCTGTTCGAGGACATTAGTGCCGAAATCTCATTGACCCGGCGATTCCGCTCGCAGATCGAACTTGGGCAACATGTCATTGATGCGCTGGACGAAGCGATTGCTGTTTTCGCGACTTCGGGGCAACTCACCCTCTCAAACCGCGCCTATAACGACCTTTGGCATAGTGCGCAGGCGCAGTTCGGGCTGAGTGACAAATCAATCTCCCAAGAAGTCGCCGTCTGGCAAGAGCATTGTTCGCCAACGCGTGCGTGGTTGCAAATTACCAACTTCGTCGGCGCTTTTGGCGAGCGCAAGCCAATCACTGTGACCGTCCAGCTTCAGGACGGAAGAACGCTGCACTGCCGCATCGAACCGCTACCTGCTGGCGCGGCCCTCGTCGGGTTTTCGTTTGCCGCCCATGTCGGCATCACGCCCAAAGCCGAGGATATTTTGCCCCCGCTTGTTGCAGCTGGGGCTTGATTTGGCTTGCAGGTGCTGACCAAGGCCATAGTCTTGCAGAATGACTTTTCAGGCAGGGCCGATTGCCCTTCAATCCGAAGCAGAAACCGCGTTGTTCGCGCAGGATCTGGCCGCCATTCTGGTAGCGGGCGATACGATCCTGCTTGCCGGCCCGATTGGCGCTGGAAAGACAGCGTTTGCACGTGCCTTGATCCGTGCGCGCCTTGGAAATGACGAAGACGTCCCGTCACCCACATTTACACTGGTTCAGACCTATGAAGCCGGCGACACCGACATTTGGCACTGCGACCTTTATCGCCTGACTCAGATCGATGAACTGATCGAGCTTGGGCTTGATCATGCGTTTGAAACGGCGATTTGCCTGATTGAATGGCCGGATCGGCTTGGGTCATACGCGCCGCACGGTGCCCTCACTTTGACGATGTCAGCGCCGCAGTCCATGTCCGAAACCGCCCATCAAATGATCGTTTCTGGCAACGAGAAATGGGTCCGGCGCCTTGGGGGTCTGTTTGACTGATCGCGCAACCCTCGTGGAACAAGCACTTGCCGCAACTGCGTGGGCAGATTGGCAGCGCACGCCCCTTGCAGGTGATGCCTCTGCGCGTCGCTACCTGCGCCTGTTCAATCTAAAAGACGGGGCGACCGCCATTCTGATGGACGCTCCAACCGGAAATGGCGAAGACACCCGACCCTTTCTTGCTATTGCACAGCACTTGAATACGATTGGCCTCGCGGCGCCGCGTGTCTTTTTCGCCGATACAGAGCTTGGGCTTTTGATCCTCGAAGACCTTGGTGATGATCTGTTTGCGCGCTGGCTCGAAACCCACCCACAAGACGCCGAGGTGCTTTATCGTGCTGCCGTTGATGTGCTTGTTGCGATTGGCAAAACCGACCCGCCAAGCGGATTGCAACGGCTTGATCCAAAAACGGCCGCACAGATGACCGAACTTGCGACGCAATGGTATGCGACCAATGCGGCCAAGGACGACCAAGACGCCATAATCACGACCCTCGAAACGGCGTTGCGCCGCTTTGCTGACGGTCCCTACACATTGGCCCTTCGGGACTACCACGCTGAAAATCTTGTTTGGCGTCCCAAAAAATCTGGCACTGACAGGGTTGGCCTTTTGGATTTCCAAGACGCGCTTCTGGCCCACCCCGCCTATGATCTCGTCTCGCTATTGCGGGATGCGCGACGTGATATTTCACCCCAATTGCGCACCGATACCCGCGACTATTTCGCTGGGCAAACCGGAATGGAACCAACCGCGCTTGGTCAGGCCTGCGCCGTTCTGGGCGTACAGCGAAACCTGCGTATCCTCGGAATCTTTGCCCGCCTTGCACAGCGTGATGGCAAGCGGCGCTATATCGACCTGATCCCGCGCGTCTGGGCCCATTTGATGGATGACCTGGACCATCCCGACCTGAAAGACCTGCGTGAAATCATCCTGCGCGTCTTGCCGGAACCTGATGCTGAAACTTTATTGCTGCTGGGGAAAGCGAATGCCTAATTCTGTCCTTTTCTTCGCGGCGGGCTTGGGCACACGTATGGCCCCCCTCACTGATACCCGCCCCAAACCGCTTATTTGTGTCGCAGGCAAGCCGCTTTTAGATCATGCGCTTGAGCTTGCGGATGACGTTGCCAGAAAAGTGGTTAACGTACATTACAAGGCCGAGATGATCCGCACGCACATTGGCCAGCGCGACATCGCCATTTCAGATGAAACAACTGCGCTGCTCGAAACTGGGGGTGGGTTGCGACATGCGCTACCGCTGTTGGGCGATGGGCCGGTTTTCACGATGAACACTGATGCGGTCTGGCGCGGCCCAAATCCGCTCGACACGCTCCGCCAAGCCTGGAATCCAGATCGGATGGACGGTCTCATGCTGTTGATCGACCCAATGCGTGCCCTTGGGCACCGTGGCAAGGGCGACTTTGAAATCGCGCGGGATGGCAAATTGATCTGGGGACCGGGCATTATTTATACGGGCGCGCAAATTGTGCGGCCAGACGGGTTGCGCCGCGTGCAAGAAAGCGCGTTTTCAATGCACGTTCTGTGGAACCAGATGCTTGCCAATCAGCGCCTTTTTGGGGTGCATTATGAGGGTGAATGGTGCGATGTCGGGCGTCCTGACTGCATCCCGATCGCCGAAGCGATGCTTGGAAAGAAACCATGATGTTCAAGCCAACCACGACTCCACGCATTTTTGGACTACCTCCCGGCGCGGATTACGGGCGCGACCTTATTGATGGACTTCTGGGGCTGGCGGGACGGCTTGCACCAGAAGAATTCGCCAAGATCGAAATTTATGTGAACACCCGGCGGATGCAGCGCCGCCTATTCTCGCTGTTTGATGATGGCCCTGCCCGTCTGTTGCCCCGTATTCGGCTGATCACTGATCTGGCGCTTGATCCTTTGGCTGCCGATATGCCGCTGCCGGTTGCACCGCTCAGACGGCGGCTTGAATTGTCGGTTCTGCTTTCTGATCTTCTGGATCGCCAGCCTGATCTTGCTCCGCGTTCTGCGCTTTTTGATCTCTCTGATAGCCTTGCTGCATTGATGGATGAGATGCAGGGCGAGGGCGTGACGCCCGATGCGATATCTGGCCTAGATGTCACAGACCAGTCGGGCCACTGGGTTCGCGCGTTAAAATTCGTGCAGATCGTCCAACGCTATTTCGATGTGTCACAGGAACCGCCCGATCAAGAAGCACGCCAACGCCTTGTCATCGAACGACTGGTTGCGCGCTGGGCCACGAAACCACCGACCCACCCGATTATCGTCGCAGGATCGACCGGATCACGTGGGGCAACCGCGCTTTTCATGCGTGCTGTGGCGGGTCTGCCGCAAGGTGCGGTCGTTCTGCCCGGTTTTGACTTTGAAATGCCCGACTATGTTTGGGATCGTTTTGAAACTGCGCTGACCGGCGAAGATCATCCTCAATTTCGTTTCGCAAAGCTGTTGCGCGATCTGGATATCAGTCATCGGAACGTTGCCGTTTGGCATGGGCAAGCCAAAGGGAATGCACGCAATGCGCTTGTTTCACTTGCCTTGCGACCCGCGCCTGTCACAGACCAATGGCAGTCCGAAGGGTCCAAGCTCGTTGATCTTGCTGGCGCAACCAAGGGGCTGACGATTGTCGTTGCCAGCTCGCCCCGCGCCGAGGCCGAGGCAATTGCGCTGCGCCTGCGCCAAGCCGTTTCAGATGGTATTACCGCCGCGTTAATAACGCCTGATCGTATGCTAACGCGCCAAGTAGCGGCAGCACTCGAGCGGTGGAATATCACGCCCGATGATAGCGCGGGTCAGCCCTTGCCGCTTAGCCCACCTGGGCGGTTTCTGCGTCACGTCGCTGATTTGTTTGGAGAGCGGCTCACTGGCGAGGCCTTGTTGACCCTCCTCAAACATCCGCTCACCCATTCCGGCGAAGGGGGCCGCAGCACGCATTTGTTGCGCACCCGCGAGCTCGAACTGCAATTGCGGCGTTATGGCCCCCCCTATCCAGACGCTGAAAGCCTGCGTTCCTGGGCCGCGCGGCGCGAAAAGATTGATCCGGATTGTATCGGTTGGATCGAATGGCTGATCGCCGCCTTGGACGGGGTTGAAGCAACGGGCGATCGCGATTTGTCGTCGCATGTTGCAAGCCATCTGCAGCTTGCCAATCTGTTTGCAGCAGGGCCGGACGGTATCGGGAGCGGTGGGCTTTGGGACGAAAGTGCCGGGCGCGAGGCCAGGCGCATTTGTGACACCCTCGCGCTGCATGCAGATGCGGGTGGGCAGCTCGGAACGCGGGATTACGCCAAGCTTTTTGGCGCGGTGCTGGATACAGGCGATGTGCGCGACCGCGACAAGGGCCACCCGCAGGTTCTGTTCTGGGGCACACTCGAAGCACGGGTTCAAAGCGCCGATCTTGTGATCTTGGGCAGTATGAACGAAGGATCATGGCCCGAAGCCCCCAAGCCCGACCCATGGCTAAATCGTAAAATGCGTCTCGATGCTGGCTTGCTTCTGCCGGAACGGCGCATCGGCCTTGCTGCGCATGATTTTCAGCAAGCTATCGCTGGCCACGAGGTCTGGATTACTCGCGCGCAACGTTCTGACGCAGCCGAGACCGTGCCATCACGTTGGATCAATCGCCTGACCAACCTGCTGGGCGGCCTCAAGGAAAATGACGGCCCCGCGCTGCTAAAGAAAATGCAAGACCGGGGTGATGCTTGGCTTTCTATGGCAGCGCAGATTAGTGCGCCAAAAGAACCTTCAGCGCCGGCATTACGCCCTTCGCCACGACCGCCCGTTGCGGCGCGCCCCAAAGGCCTTTCGGTAACGCAAATCAAGACGCTTATCAGGGACCCTTACGCGATCTATGCCCGCCATATCTTGGGTCTGAACAAATTGGACCCTCTTACACCTGAACCGGACGCACCGTTGCGTGGCATCATCGTGCACGAGATTTTGGAACGCTTTGTGCGAGATGGCCCAGCGCCAAATCATCCTGATGCCCGCGCCAAACTTCTCCAAATCGCCACTGAGGCGCTGGACGAATTTTGCCCGTGGCCTGCGTATCGGGTGCTGTGGTTTGCACGGCTAGAGCGAGTCATTGATGCGTTTCTGAGCGACGACATCGCTCGCCGCGCTCTTGCGACGCCCGAGAAATTCGAGGAGCGGGGCGAAATCAGCCTTACAGGGATCGATTTTGAATTGCGCGGGATCGCGGATCGCATTGACCGCTGCGCAAACGGTGATGTCATTCTGTATGACTACAAGACAGGCACCCCACCAAGCCAGAAAGAACAAGGGCGGTTTGATCTACAGTTACTTCTTCTTGCTGCAATGACAGAACGCGGCGCGTTCAAAGGGCTAGGCAAGGCCCGCACCGAGGCGGCCGTTTATGTCGGACTTGGAAGTGATCCCAAAAACATCGAAGCCCCCCTTGAAGAGTACCCCGCCGATAAGGTTTGGGCCGAATTCCACGATCTGATCGGTGAATGGTTGCGGCCCCAACGCGGATACACCGCACGGCTGGCACATATGAAGCGAGGGGACGGTGGGAATTATGATCACCTTTCCCGCTTTGGCGAGTGGAGCGATGCCGACGACATCGCCCCGGAGGACCTGTCATGACCGCCCCAAACGAAGCCACACAGCGTCAGATCGAAGCCGCAAATCCGCGCAATTCAACCTGGCTGTCGGCCAATGCCGGATCGGGTAAAACGCGGGTCTTAACCGATCGCGTTGCCCGTCTTTTGCTCGGCGGGACGGACCCTCAGAATATCCTTTGCCTTACCTATACTAAAGCCGCCGCAAGCGAGATGCAGAACCGGCTTTTTGCGCGGCTTGGTGCGTGGGCGATGATGGCCAACGATGACTTGCGCAAGGAATTGCAGGATTTGGGCGTTTTAGGGTCGATTGATGCCGAGCGCTTGCGCATCGCGCGTGTGCTTTTTGCAGGCGCAATCGAGACACCTGGCGGGTTGAAGATTCAGACGATCCATTCGTTTTGTGCCGGTCTCCTGCGTCGCTTCCCACTTGAAGCAGGGATCAGCCCGCAATTCACTGAAATGGAAGATCGCGCCGCCGATTTGCTGCGCGCAGAAGTAATCGACGACATGGTGCTTGGCGGTGATGAGGATGTGGTCCGCAACCTTGCCCGACACTTTTCCGGCGAGGGCTTGGGCAAGATCACCGCCGAGATCGCCCGACACGCAGAAACGTTCCTTGATGGCTTTAACGAGGACGCACTTGCGGACCTGTTTCTTTTGCCTTCAAACACCACCGCGCGCCAGATCGTGGATAACGTGGTGCAGGCTGCCGATTTGCAAATCGTTCGTGACCTGATTTCCATTTGTGCCAAGGGGACGTCAACAGAAGTGAAGGCTGCGGACAGGCTGGTTGACGTCGGCTTTGATCATCCGCTCGCCCTGCGCGACCTCGCTGTCTTTGAGGGTGTCTTTCTGTTTGGCGCTGGGGCAAAGGCGGCGTTCGGGTCCAAGGCCGGGGCATTTCCGACCAAAGGAACCCGCGAAACACACCCAGAATTGGCGGCGGACCTCGATGATTTCATGGACCGTGTGGCCGAGGCACGGATGCAAAGGCTAGCGTTTCTTGCCCTTGAAAAAACGCGCGTGCTTTATAATTTCGCGTCAAAATTCATCCCCCGCCTTGAGGATGCCAAGTTGCGCCGCGGTATGCTGAGTTTCGACGATCAAATCCGCAAGGCGCGCGCGCTGCTAACCGACCCTTTGGTTGCGCAATGGGTCTTGTTCAGGCTGGATGGCGGCATTGACCACATCCTTGTTGACGAAGCCCAAGATACCAGCCCCGATCAATGGGCCGTCATCCGCAACCTCGCGCAAGAGTTCGCAACCGGCGAGGGTGCGCACCCGGACCGCGCGCGCACCATTTTTGTCGTCGGCGACAAAAAGCAATCAATCTATTCGTTTCAAGGCGCCGACCCCGAAGGATTTGACCGGATGCGCGACCACTTTGCTGCTGAGTTAAGCAAAGTCAGCGTTGATTTGCAGGACTTGTCGTTAGAGCATTCTTTCAGATCATCGGGTGCTATTCTGACCCTCGTAGATCGCACCTTTACTGGCGAGCGCTCCGAAGGGCTTGAAGCTGAGGTCAGCCACCGCGCTTTCAAGGAAAACATGCCCGGAAGGGTCGATCTTTGGGTGGCGATTGAACCGGACGAAAAGGAAGACCCCGATAAGCCGTGGTTCAAGCCCGTCGATTCAAAAGGCAGCCACCATCACACCGTCCAGTTAGCCGAACAGATTGCCAATGAGGTTGATAGGCTGATCAAATACGAGACTATTCCGGCCGAAGTCGATCAAACTGATGTTTATGAAAGCCGCCCGATTACCGCAGGCGACGTCCTGATATTGGTACAAAGACGAAGCGATCTGTTCGGTGAAATCATCACTGCTTGCAAGGCCAAGGGACTGGATGTTGCGGGCGCTGACCGACTGAAGCTCGCCGCCGAACTTGCCGTGAAAGACATCTCCGCACTGCTGCAATTTATTGCGTTGCCCGAGGATGATCTTTCACTCGCATCCGCTCTTCGCTCGCCTCTTTTCGGGTTGAGCGAACAACAGCTTTTCACGCTGGCACAGGGTCGCGCCAAAGGACGGTATCTTTGGCAGAACTTGCGCGATTCTACCGAGATGACAGAAGCCTATACGATTCTGGACGATCTTCTGCGTAAGGCAGATTTCCTGCGTCCCTATGATTTGATCGGGCGTATCTTAACCCGCCATAATGGGCGCAAACTACTTCTCGCCCGGCTTGGGCCCGAGGTCGAAGACGGGATTGACGCGCTTTTGTCGCAGGCCCTGTCCTATGAACGGGCGTCTGTGCCAAGCCTGACAGGTTTCTTGAACTGGCTTGAAACCGAAGATGTGCAAATCAAACGCCAGATGGACAGTGCAGGTGATCGTATCCGGGTCATGACGGTCCATGGCTCCAAGGGGCTTGAGGCCCCGATCGTGATCTTGCCAGACACGGCCAAAAACACCAAAGCCAACGAAATTCGCAGCGAAATCTATAGCGCCAAGCCGCATGTCATGTGGAAGGTCAAAAGGGCCGAGATGCCCGCCCCAATGGCGGACGTTCATGAAGAAATGGTCGCAGCACAAATCCGCGAGCGCCGCCGTTTGCTTTATGTCGCGATGACCCGCGCCGAAAAATGGCTTATAGTTTGCGCAGCTGGTGAAACCGGCACCGGCGATGACAGTTGGTATAGCACGGTCGAGGACGGCATGCGCCACGCGGGGGCCGTTACACACCCCCTGCCCGGCGGTGAAGGTTTACGTCTAACCCATCTAGACTGGGACACCCTTCCTGCGAAAAAAATTGCGGGCCAGCCTGTCGCAAAACCGACACCACCAGAGTTCGGTCCCGTCGATAAGCCCTCCAGGAACCGCGGCACCATTTCACCTTCTGATCTTGGCGGGGCCAAAGTAATGCCCGACGATTCATCAGCTTTGGACGTCGAAAGTGCTTTGCAACGTGGCACCATTATCCATCTGCTGCTTGAGCATTTGCCAATACATCCCAAGGAAATGCGACCGGCGCTGGGGCACGGGCTTGTTGCTGCTCAGCCATTTCCGGTGGATGGGTCCGAGGCTGAAACTTTGGTCAAAGATGCCTGCGCCCTTATCGACGCACCGCACTTGGCGCATGTCTTTAATGATACCGCCTTGGCCGAGGTTGACGTGAGCGCCGTAATCCCAGCGCTGGACGGATGTCGGGTTCACGGCACGATTGACCGCCTTATTGTAGAAGACGACAGCGTGCTGATTGTTGATTTCAAATCAAACCGGCTTGTGCCAGACCAGCCAGACCAGACGCCCATCGGTCTTTTGCGGCAAATGGCTGTCTATCGTGATGCGGTTGCGCAAATTTTTCCGGATCGCCGAATCGATGCCGCAATCCTTTGGACTGCAACCGCAAACCTTGTCCACATTCCTGATCGTTTGCTTGATACCGCCCTTGAAAACGCGAGCGTGGCTTGACGACCCGCCGGTGCCTTCATACATTCCATTTTCGATATGATTTGCGCTTTTTGGGCGCACAACACAGGCCAAGGAGACCCCAATGGCAACCGTAGCAGTTACCGACGACACGTTTGATGCCGAAGTCCGCCAGTCCGATATTCCCGTTGTCGTGGATTTCTGGGCGGAGTGGTGCGGCCCCTGCAAACAGATCGGCCCCGCTTTGGAGGAGCTATCCGAAGAGATGGCTGGCAAAGTCAAAGTCGTCAAAGTGAACGTTGACGAAAACCCGAATTCCCCCGCCCAAATGGGTGTGCGCGGTATTCCAGCGCTATTCCTATTCAAAGACGGCGAAGTGGTTGCCAACAAGACAGGCGCAGCCCCCAAGGCAGCACTGAAAGGCTGGATCGAAGATTCCATCTAGAATCAGCCAAAAATAACTAAGAACGGGCGCTTTTGGGCGCCCTTTTTTGTGGCGACCTTGTGCCCGCAGCCCAGCGCCGCCATATAGTTTTTCAAGCAAAAGGATAACGTCATGGCAAATCAAGAGTTTCCCGGCTGGCACGGTACGACGATCATAGGTGTGCGCAAAGGTGGCGAAGTTGTCATCGCCGGTGACGGGCAGGTCAGCGTTGGCCAGACTGTCATGAAAGGCACCGCGCGCAAAGTGCGCCGCTTGTCCATTGGTGGCTATGATGTTGTTGCCGGATTTGCAGGATCGACGGCTGATGCATTCACTTTGCTGGAGCGGCTTGAGAAAAAGCTTGAGGCAACGCCGGGGCAACTGCAGCGGGCCAGCGTTGAATTGGCCAAAGACTGGCGCACCGACAAATACCTCCAGAAACTTGAAGCGATGCTGATCGTCACTGACGGGTCCGACCTGTTGGTGATCACTGGCGCTGGCGATGTGCTGGAACCCGAACACGATGTGACCGCGATTGGATCAGGCGGTAATTTCGCGCTCGCCGCAGGGCGCGCACTGATGGACAGCGATCATGACGCCGAAGCGATCGCGCGTCGCGCCATGGCGATTGCCAGCGACATCTGTGTCTATACCAACGGAAACCTCACTGTAGAGAAGATCAGCAAATGACAGACCTGACCCCCCGCGAGATCGTGAGCGAACTTGACCGTTTTATCATTGGCCAGAACGATGCCAAACGCGCTGTTGCTGTGGCTTTGCGGAACCGTTGGCGGCGCAAGCAGTTGGGCGATGATCTGCGTGACGAGGTTTATCCCAAGAATATCCTGATGATCGGGCCCACGGGTGTCGGCAAAACCGAGATTTCCCGCCGTTTGGCAAAACTTGCCCGCGCGCCATTCATCAAGGTCGAGGCGACGAAATTCACCGAGGTCGGCTATGTCGGTCGTGACGTCGAACAGATCATCCGTGATCTGATGGATGCCGCCATTGTGCAGGTCCGCGAAAATATGCGCGATGATGTGAAATCCAAGGCCGAAGCAGAAGCAGAAGAGCGCGTCGTTACCGCCATCGCTGGCATAGCCGCACGCAGCGGCACGCGCGATATGTTCCGCAAGAAGCTGCGCACTGGCGAACTGGATCAGACAATGATCGAGATCGAGATCGCTGATACATCCAGTCCGATGCAAGGCTTTGAAATGCCAGGTCAACCTGGAATGGGGCCAGGGATGGATCTTGGGGCGCTCTTTGGCAAAGCCCTTGGCGGGCGCACCACGAAAAAGCGCGTCACCGTTGCCGAAAGCTATGGTCTGCTCATCGCGGACGAGGCTGACAAGCTGCTTGACGATGAATCTGTCATCAAGGCCGCGCTTGAATCGGTCGAGCAGGACGGCATCGTTTTTCTGGATGAAATCGACAAGGTCTGCCGTAATGCAGATGCGCGCGGCGCAGACGTATCGCGCGAGGGTGTGCAGCGTGATCTTTTGCCGCTGATCGAAGGCACGACCGTCAGCACGAAACACGGGCCGATCAAGACCGACCACATCCTGTTCATCGCGTCTGGCGCGTTTCATATCGCAAAACCCTCTGATCTTTTGCCGGAATTGCAGGGGCGCCTGCCGATCCGGGTGACCCTACGCGCGCTGACCGAAGGCGACTTTGTGCGCATTTTGACCGAGACGGAAAATGCGCTAACCCGGCAGTATAGCGCCCTTATGGCAACCGAAGAGGTCACCGTGACGTTTACCGAGGATGGTATTGCTGCCCTTGCCAAGATCGCTGCCGAAGTAAACGAAGCCGTTGAAAATATCGGCGCGCGCCGTCTTTACACTGTGCTTGAGCGGGTTTTCGAGGATTTGTCCTTTGCCGCGCCGGATCGGTCAGGCGACAAGGTCGAGGTCAACGCCGAATTCGTTGAGAAGCACCTCGGCGAGCTTTCCCGCTCAACCGACCTTAGTCGCTACGTTCTATAATGTTTGCTGGAAACGCGTGTGGGATTGGCCTAAGAATGGCTGATTGACCCGAGGTTTTCCATGCGTTCGCTGGTTATTTCATTGGCTTTGGTAATCGCCGCCTGCACCCCGCGCGGAGCAATGGTGCTTGTGGATGGGGTTGCGGACAGCGCCGAAGTCCTGCCGATTTATTTTGCAACCACCCGAACCGCTGACGAAACCGGCCTTGATGTCTATGGTGGCGGACGCAGCGCTGCTTCGACCTATGGCCGATTTGACGTTTCGGTCCCACAAGATCGGGTTGCAGGCGACATCACATATCCCACAACCGAACCCGACCTTGCGACCGACTTTGTTGCGACCGATCGCTATGGCTACAGTACCCCCGAAGTGTTTCGCAACGAATTGCGGCAGCAACTAAGGGCTCGTCCCGATCGAAGCGTGATCATCTATGTTCACGGCTTTAATACCAAATTTGGCGAAGGCATGATGCGGCTTGCACAGCTGTCGCACGATCTCGATTTGCCTGGGATTGGGGTGCATTATTCATGGCCAAGCATCGGAAACCCGCTTGGTTATAGCTACGATCACGACAGCGTCCTTTTCGCCCGTGACGGGCTACAGGAATTGCTCGAACAGATTGATGCGGCTGGTGCAGACGATGTGATCCTGGTTGGTCATTCTATCGGGGCGTTGTTGGTCATGGAGGCTCTGCGCCAGATCGAAATTCAAACGCCCGGACGGGCCAGCCGGATCGTGGACGGGGTTGTCCTCATTTCACCGGATGTGGACATTGAACTGTTTCGCAAACAGGTCGACAGGATCGGCACTTTGCCAGATCCCTTCGTTATTTTCCATTCACGCCGTGATCGTTTGCTCGCCTTGTCTGCAGGGATCACCGGACAAGCCGAACGTCTTGGGAATATCAGAGACGTTGAACGGATCGCTGATCTTAACGTCACACTCTTCGACGTCTCAGAATTTGGACGGGGAACGCACCATTTTACCGTTGGGAATTCACCCGCGCTTTTGGCGGTTCTTGGGAGGGTTAGCGATGTCGATTCAGCGTTTCAGGCCGACCTTACGAGCCGCGTAGGGTTGTTTCCCGGTACTGTGTTGACCTTGCGAAATGCGACCCAAATCATTCTTTCGCCCATAACAATTTTGCCTTAACGAAAATTGCTTTCAATTCTGTCCGCGCGCAACCAAAGGTACTGAATGACATGGTTTAGCTTCTTGCGCGAAAATGCGGCCTTCCTTTTGGCTGGTTTCCTTTTTGCGTTCACATCATCGTACGGACAGACCTACTTCATCTCGCTTTTCGCTAGCGAGATTAAGGGCGACTTTGGGCTGAGCGATGGGCAATGGGGTGGTATTTACACCATTGGCACGACTGTGTCGGCCATCGCGATGGTCTGGGCGGGCGCGTTAACAGACAGGTTCCGCGCGCGGTCTCTTGCTGTGTGGGTCATGATCGGTTTGGCATTGGCCTGTCTGGCAATGGCCGTGGTTCCGAACGCGGTCGTTTTGATAGGCGTGATCTTTGCCCTGCGGGTCTTTGGCCAAGGAATGATGTCGCAACTTTCAGCCGTTTCGATGGCCCGTTGGTTTGAGGCAACACGCGGACGCGCCTTGTCGATTGCGTCGATGGGGTTTTCGGTCGCCCAGGCAATCTTGCCCGTGATTTTCGTAGCCCTTCTTGCGGTGGTGACGTGGCGCAGCCTTTGGGTCTTGGCGGCCGTTCTTGTGGTTCTGACAATTCCGCTCCAACTGCGTCTTTTGCGCCTTGAGCGCGCACCATCAAGCATGGCTGCGGCCAATCAATCCGCTGGTATGAATGGCAGGCATTGGACTCGCGCGCAGGTTTTGCGCAGTCCACTTTTCTGGCTCATGGTGCCTGTGTTGCTTGGCCCGCCCGCTTGGGGCACCGCGCTGTTTTTTCAGCAGGTTCATCTGACCGAAGTAAAGGGGTGGGAGCTTGTCAGTTACGTCGCCCTAATGCCGCTATTAACGACCACAGCAATTGTCGCAACTTTCGCGTCTGGTAGCGTAATTGATCGTGTGGGTGTTCACCGGCTAATCCCGTTTTATATGCTTCCGTTCGCGCTGTCGTTTCTGATTTTGGCCTACGCACAGACCATCGGCCAAGCCGCGATCGGACTTGTCGTGTTCGGGCTTGGGCAGGGTATGCAATCGACCGTTCCAGCATCATTCTGGGCTACGTTTTTTGGCACGCGGCACCTTGGATCGATCAAAGCAACAGCGGCGGCCGTCATGGTGTTTGGGTCAGCTATTGGTCCAGGTGTAACTGGTGCGCTCATCGACTTCGGCATCACATTTCCCGAACAGATGATCAGCCTCGCTGTCTACTTTGTTTTTGCGGGTCTTTGCGCAACCGTCGGGATTTTCCGCTTTCAAAGCGCCTTAGTGGCTACGGCGTAAGTAGACATAGAGGGCCCCGTGTCCACCATGTTTCAGGTGGGCCTCGCTGATCTGCAAAACAGCGCCCGAGAGCGGTGCCAGCCCAAGCCATTGCGGCACCTGATGCCGCAGCACCCCAAGACGGGTCGGGATCGGACCGCCGTCATCGCGGGGTTTTCCTTTGCCCGTTATGACCAGAACAAGCCGCTTTCCCGCCGCATGGGACGACAGAATAAACGAAACCAAAGCGGGATGGGCTTGATCCAGTGTCATTCCGTGAAGATCAATCCGCCCTTCTGGTTGGATCTTGCCACGCTTGAGTTTGCCAAAAGATTTGCGGTCCATGGACAGCGGCGTATTGGCCAGTTGCTGTGAAAGCGACGGCAACAAATCATTCGTGCCGTGATGATCAACGCTTTGGCCGACATTGAATTGGGGAATAGGTTGATTTTGCTTTGGGGATTTGACCGCCCTGACGCGCGGCTGCATTGATGCCGGAACCGCGCGTGGTTTTTCAATTGGTTGTGTTCGCCGCGCGACGACATCCCATAATGCACGCTCCTCAGCGCTCAGGTGCCTTGGCCGCCTGCTCATTCGATTGTTTCGGTCAGCAAGGCATAGGCACGCTGAATCGGGAGCAGCACAACAAGTCGCCCACCATCCCTAACGCGGCCCGCAGCGCGGCCCGCCTGTTGGCCCGTTCCAAAAAATACGTCGGCGCGCTGCGCACCTTTTATGGCCGATCCGGTGTCTTGGGCCACCATCAGCCGGCGCATCGGGGTCGCACCCTCTTTTTCGATCCAAACCGGAGCGCCAAGCGGAATGAATGCCGGATCAACAGCAATCGACCGCAGCTCAGTGATCGACCGGTTCATGGCCCCTAGTGGGCCACGATCTGCGGGTACTTCGCTGACTTGGCGAAAGAAAACATAGCTTTGGTTGGTCCAAAGTAGGGCGCGGCCTTCCTCGGGGTTGTTGCGGACCCAATTACGAATGACCTGCGCGGAAACCTGATGCTCCTGATAGACGTCTTGGCGAACAAGTTCGGCCCCCACTGAGCTGTATTCGTGGCCGTTCTTCCCGCCATAGCCAACGCGGATCATATTGCCGTCTCGCAGGCGAATACGCCCCGACCCTTGCACCTGAAGGAAAAATACGTCGACAGGATCGTCGATCCACGCAATTTCCAGCCCGCGATCGGCAAGCGCGTCGGTCTCTTCTATTTCTTGCCGTGTCAGCCATGCAGTGGCGGTCTGAACCTCGTCTGGTAGGGCATAAAGTGGATACTGAAACGGACCGCCTTGTTCCAGCGCGCCCTGCAATTCTGGTTCGTAATAACCGGTAAAAAGCGGATCTTGTCCGTCGTCTATCAAAACCGGCTGAAATGCGTGTTCAAAAAAGGTTCGGGCATCCTCTATCGTCGATCCCATCTCGCAAAGGGACCGCCAATCAGGATTATCCAAATCACCGCAAGTGTTCAAAAACACCTCGAGAGCAGCCTGATGATCATCATCGGCCCAACCGTTCAGCGCATCGAACGTAAGCAGCCGGTAAGTTGTATCGGCCATAGTCGTCCCCGCTATCATCAGCAACAATCCCGCCGCAGCAAAGGTTTGTGGAATCATTCGCCCGTCGCGACCAGCTGCCAGTTTGGATCATTAGTGCCCATAGACCGGGCAAAGGACCAGACATCGCGCTGACGTTTGATGTCAGTGGTGCTTCCTTCAACAATGTCGCCTGCAGCGTTGCGAACCACGGATGTCTGCTCGCCGCCAAACCTCACGCTGACTTCACCTTCGTGGGTCTTTTCATTGAATTCAGCCGCAACAAGGGTCAGATCACTGATGCCCACAAAAGTCGCTTCAATTGTTAGGCCTTCAGCCCGACGTTCTTCAATGACACGGGTAAAGGTTTCGTGAATATCGTTGCTCAGGAAAGATTTAATCTGATCAAGGTCGCCACGTTCGAATGCCATCAGGATCATTTCGTATGCGCCGCGCGCACCCTGCAAGAATTCAGTGACGTTAAAGCTCGGCTCGGCGGCTTTCATCGCGGCCAGTGCCTTGGCGGCCGCGCTATTTTCATCAACATGGTCCGTAATATCGCGGTCGGGGCCACCTTCGATTACCTCGAACTTTTGGCGCGCCTCACTGGCGGCGGGGTCCGCGCGAGGGACCGGCGGCTTCTCAAATCCCTCGCGTGTCCCAAGAACACTTCGCAAACGAAGAATTAGAAAAATTGCGATGGCGGCAAGCACCAAGAGTTGGATCACTGGATTGGTCATTTTGGCCTCTTTTGGGCGGGCATGGAAACGGGACTACTTTGCAACTATGTAGGGCAGGGGTGTGGTCAAGTCCACTATCCGCAAAACAACCCGCGAGGTGCCCAGATGTGGCTGTTAATTCTATTTATTATGATCCCGCTGATCGAGATCATGCTTTTTATCCAAGTCGGTGGGGCAATAGGGATGCTGCCGACCATCGCGATTGTCATTGTGACGGCGGTGCTTGGGGCATGGCTTGTCCGCTCGCAAGGCGTGATGGCGATGTCAAAACTGCGCCGTTCGATGAACGAGCTAAGCGATCCGACTGAACATCTCGCCCACGGCGCGATGATCTTGTTTTCGGGTGCGCTTTTGCTGACGCCGGGGTTCTTTACCGACGTGATAGGCTTCGCGCTGCTGGTTCCAGGCATACGACTGGCCGTATACAAAGCAGTTCGTGCCCGCATTAAGGTGCAAACCTTTGAAATGGGGCAAGCGCCCGGCGCGCAGCCGCGTGGACCACAAGATCGCGTGATCGATGGCGATTTCGAAGAGGTCAACACCCCGAAACGCCCAACCCACAAACCTTCTGGCTGGACCAAGCACTAACCATTGAGGGTTTCGCGCTGGACTGATAGGAAGCCGTCAACATATTTTAGTCAGTCGGAGATGCCAAAAATGGCCAAAGCCAAAGACCCAGCCGAAAACGGTGCTGCACCACAGATCAGCCAACGCGTTCTTGCCCAGTATATTCGGGACATGTCGTTCGAAAACGTGATGGCCCAAAAGGGCGTTAAAGGCGAAGTTGCCCCCGAGATTGCCGTTCAAGTCAATCTTGACGCGCGCAAGCGTTCGACTGAAGGCCAATTTGAAGTCATCACAAAACTCAAGGTCACGTCGTCCAACAAAGAGACCAAAGACATTCTGTTCCTGCTTGAGTTGGAATATGCTGGCATCTTTCAGATCGAAGGTGTGCCAGAAGATCAGATTCACCCCTATTTGTTGATCGAATGCCCGCGCATTACTTTCCCGTTTCTGCGCCGCGTTGTCAGTGACATCACTCGTGATGGTGGCTTCCCGCCGCTGAACCTCGAAACGATTGATTTTCTGGCGCTTTACCGCAACGAGCTTGCGCGCCGTGCGAGCGAAAAGAAAGCGGAGCCAAAGGCTGACGCCTAGGCGCCCAGCTTCTTCCAAACAGCATCGTCGCCCAATGTGTCGATAAATTCGGCGTGGGCGGCGTGTTCGCTTTGCGTAAGCCGTGCAGCAAGCGGTGTTGCGCGTGGACGCGGGCGCCATTGATCGTTTTGCGTATCCGAAGAGCCCGACTTATAAGCTGCTCCCAGACCAAAGTCAGGTTGCCGCCCGCCAATCAATTCCAGATAGACCTCGGCTAAAATCTCGCTATCTAGCAGCGCGCCGTGCAATGTGCGTGATGAATTGTCGATGCTGAACCGACGACACAACGCATCCAAAGACGCAGGTGAACCGGGGAATTTACGGCGTGCGATCATCAGCGTATCAATCGCCTGATCCAGCGGCAGCAATTTCCGCTTGGCCCAGCCAAGCTCAGCGTTCAGGAATTTCATGTCGAACGAGGCGTTGTGAATGACCATTTTCGCATCACCGACAAAATCAGTGAACGCTTGGGCAATCTCGGCAAAGAGCGGTTTATCGGCAAGGAATTCGTCACCCAGTCCGTGAATGGCAAAAGCGCCGGCAGGCATAGCGCGTTGTGGGTTGATATACTGGTGATAGGTACGCCCTGTCGGGACATGGTTCAGCAGTTCAACCGCACCAATTTCTACGATGCGGTCGCCTTCGGTTGGCTCAAACCCGGTCGTTTCCGTATCAAGCACTATCTCACGCATGGAATTGTCCTTGTTTGATTGCCGCAAGAACCTCTCGCACGGCGGCGCGGGCATGGTCCAGCGTATCGGTGGGAATGATAAAATCGGCCAATGCGCGCTTTTCGCTATCGGGCATTTGTCGCGCGAGAATAATTTTGAACTGCTCCGGCGTCATACCGCCGCGCGCCATAACGCGGGCTTCTTGCCTGGCCGCGTCAGTCAACACACAGGCCACTACGTCCAGCCAATCCGTCGCCCGTGTTTCAAAGAGTAGCGGGATATCAAATACAAGAACGTCATGATCCTGTCGGGCGTCAATAAATTCCTCGCGCTTGCGGGCAAGCAGCGGATGCACAACCCCCTCGACGAAACCGAGCACCGCAAGATCCTGCGGGATCAGTTTCTTCAGAACAGTGCGCGATACTGCGCCATCAACAATGGCCTCGGGAAGACGAGCGGCTATTTCAGGAACGGCCGCGCCGCCTGCTTGATAGAGGGCGTGAACCGTTGCGTCAGCGTCCCAAACCGCGATACCCTCGTCGCGAAACATCTGGGCAGCCGTGGTCTTTCCCATTCCAATCGAACCAGTAAGACCAAGTAGAATTGTCATTCTAACACCGCCGCACGGGTTGCGGCATCAACCTCGGGTCGCACACCAAACCAACGCTCAAATCCGGGAACGGCCTGATGCAGCAGCATACCAAGGCCGTCAACCGTGACACATCCTGCCGCATCCGCTGCCTCAAGAAGCTTGGTGCGAAGCGGCGCATAGACCAAATCGGTAACCACAGCCCCGCGACGCAATCCATCAAGCGGGACGCGAAATTCAGCGGCGCCGGTCATGCCAAGTGAGGTTGTATTGACGACGGTCGTGGCCTCTTCAAGCATATTGCCTGCTTGGACCCAGTCTATGACGCTTACCTTCGAGCCAAATTCTGATTTTAATGCTTCGGCTTTCGGGCGGGTCCGGTTGGACAGCAAAATTTCGGTTGTGCCGGCATCTATCAGCGACGCGATGACCGCGCGCGCGGCACCGCCGGCACCAAGTACCGCAGCGGGGCCAGTACTGGGCTTCCACCCTGGTGCGCCCTGTCGAAGGTTGGCGATAAAACCGTATCCGTCTGTATTATCCGCGTGAATTTTCCCATCTTTTCGGAAAATAAGCGTGTTAGCTGCACCGATTAGTGTCGCGCGATCGGTCACAATATCGGCGATATCAAGTATCGCGACCTTATGGGGAATTGTGATGTTCACACCAACAAACCCCATCTTAGGCAGCGTGCGAATCACGTCCTCAAGATCGCTCTCGCGAACGTCCAGCGCAACATAATCTCCGGGCAGACCATAGGTCTTGAGCCAGTGGCGGTGAACCAACGGCGAGCGGCTATGCGCAATCGGATGGCCAATGACGCCTGCTAATGGGATCTTATGATCAGTCATGTTGCCAGTGTTCCGCGAAGTGAAAGATATGACAAGAGCTCAAGAAGCGGCAAACCAAGAACCGTAAAGTAGTCGCCTTCGATGCGCTGAAACAAACGCGCGCCCTCCGCTTCCAGCTTATAACAACCAACCGCCCAGCGCACGCTTTCCCAGTTTCGCTGAAGATAATCATCACGATATGCATCCGAGATGTCACGCATCACCAATCTGACTTGCCCGACATGCCGCCAGATGGGTTTGCTATCTTGATAGACGCAGACGGCTGATAACAAGCGATGCGATTGCCCGCGCAGGTTGCTTAGCTGTTTGCGTGCATCTTCGATATCGGTCGGCTTGGATAAGCAGGTCCCTTTCAGGTCGAGGACCTGATCGCAGCCTAGAACCAATGCTCCGTGGTGTTTGTCTGAAACCTTGCGTGCTTTCATTTCGGCCAAGGCGTCTGCAGTATCGCGAGGGCTGGCCTGTTGGGCTAACAAAGCATCACGAATCGAATCTTCATCGATCCGAGCAGGAATCACCGCGTGGTCAACACCCGCATTTTGCAGGAGTTGGCTGCGAATTTCAGAGTTTGAAGCAAGAATGATTTGTTCTGACATGTGGATAACTCTGATGATGAACGAGAGGAAAATCCAGAGGATGGATTTTGGTGTTTGGCGGCGCAGTCGGGATCTGGGGACACTATGGCGGTTTGGCGTCAGCTTAACGTGCTTATCCCAAGGGGATAAGGATAAGTCTGGGGTGTGCATAAGTCGTTCAGTTTTTGGGAGTCAACAGAGTTCGTGTGGTGTGGGCGGCAGGAATTTTTTATTTTAGTGTTAATTTCCAACAGTTTAGGCGCGAAGTGGCGTTTTTATCAGCCGTGGCGACACTATTTTTGCGTGGGATAACCTTGTGGTTAAGAAAGAAATCCACAGATTCGGCTTACCCAGCAAACAACTACATCCTCTTTATTCTTATCTATTTATTAAGAGGGCGTGCCGCGAGGTTTTCTAAAAATTCTCGCACATTGACGCAATTGCTGAGAAGGGTTAGTTACACCCAAGGCCCGTCCGGGTTCGTAAAGTCTCCTCATAGAATATACAGATGCGTGGCCCATGTGGTCCGAGAAGGTAAAGATGTCCCAAGACCGTTTGAATCTTGCTGACCTTAAGGCTCAAAGCCCCAAGGTTTTGCTAACGCTTGCCGAAGAACTTGAGATCGAAAACGCATCGACGATGCGCAAAGGCGATATGATGTTCGCCATTCTTAAGGAACGGGCCGAGGATGAATGGGTCATTGGCGGTGACGGGGTTTTGGAAGTATTGCAAGACGGATTTGGTTTTTTGCGCTCTCCCGAGGCAAATTATCTGCCCGGCCCTGATGATATCTATGTCTCGCCCGAGATGATCCGCCAGCATAGCTTGCGGACGGGCGACACGGTTGAAGGTGTTATTCAGGAGCCAAATGACGACGAGCGCTATTTTGCGCTGACGAGTGTTGAAAAAATTAACTTTGAAGACCCCGAACGTGCCAAGCACAAGGTTGCGTTTGATAACCTTACTCCGCTTTATCCCGACGAGCGGCTGACGATGGAAGTTCAAGATCCGACAATCAAGGATCGCTCTGCGCGGATTATCGATTTGGTAGCGCCGATTGGTAAAGGCCAGCGTTGTTTGATCGTGGCACCACCACGGACCGGTAAGACAGTCCTGTTGCAAAATATCGCCAACAGTATCGAGAAAAACCATCCTGAGTGCTATTTGATTGTTCTGTTGATTGATGAACGCCCTGAAGAAGTTACTGACATGCAGCGCTCTGTAAAGGGCGAGGTCGTCTCGTCTACGTTCGATGAACCCGCAACGCGCCACGTGGCGGTATCGGAGATGGTAATCGAAAAAGCCAAGCGTTTGGTTGAACACAAGCGTGATGTCGTAATTCTGTTGGATTCGATCACGCGCTTGGGCCGCGCGTTTAACACGACTGTGCCGTCGTCTGGTAAGGTCTTGACGGGTGGTGTTGATGCGAACGCATTGCAGCGCCCTAAGCGGTTCTTTGGTGCTGCGCGTAACATTGAAGAAGGTGGATCACTCACAATCATCGCGACTGCATTGATTGATACCGGCAGCCGGATGGACGAAGTGATCTTTGAGGAGTTCAAAGGTACTGGTAACTCGGAAATCGTTCTGGACCGCAAAGTTTCAGACAAGCGCGTCTTCCCAGCGATGGACATTCTCAAGTCCGGTACGCGCAAAGAAGAGCTGTTGGTCGATAAAATCGATCTGCAAAAGACCTATGTTTTGCGCCGGATTCTTAACCCGATGGGAACAACGGATGCGATCGAGTTCCTGATTTCGAAACTAAAGCAAACCAAGTCGAATTCTGACTTCTTTGACTCTATGAATACGTAACTATTGTTATTAAACAATCGGTTGGATATGGAAACGATCTTTGCACTTGCCACGGCGCAGGGTAAGGCGGGCCTTGCTGTTGTGCGTATCTCCGGCCCACTTAGCCTTGACATATTGGCGCGGTATTGTGGGTCGGTGCCGGCTAATGGTCGTGGCCTGCGTAAGATCGTTGACGCCGACGGGCAGATGATCGACGAGGCGCTTGTCTTGGTATTTCCGAATGGAAAAAGCTTTACAGGTGATGACGTTGTCGAACTCCATCTGCATGGAAGTACGGCGATCGTTAGAGCGGTTCTCGTTTTATTATCAATGGACAAAGACCTGCGAATGGCACAACCGGGCGAGTTTACGCGCCGGGCACTGGAGAGTGGTAGGCTTGATATTGCGCAGGTCGAAGGGCTTGCTGATTTGATTGATGCTGAAACCGAAAGCCAGCGGCAGCAGGCGATGCGGGTCTTTGCCGGTGAATTGGGCGCCAAGGTAGAGGATTGGCGCCGGAAATTGACCCGGGCAGCCGCGCTTATCGAGGCGACGATTGATTTCGTTGATGAAGATGTTCCTGTCGATGTGACACCCGAAGTGTTAGGGTTGGTCCGGAGTGTCATGTCAGATCTCTCAAGCGAGATTGCTGGCGTTCGAATTGCCGAGAGAATTCGCGATGGGTTCGAGGTTGCAATTGTTGGGGCGCCGAACGTTGGTAAATCAACGCTTCTTAATAGGTTAGCAGGGCGCGAGGCGGCGATTACCTCGGAATTTGCGGGAACGACGCGAGATGTGATTGAGGTTCGGATGGATCTTGATGGGCTGCCTGTTACTGTCCTTGATACTGCTGGTATTCGCGAGACAGCCGATGAGGTCGAAGGCATTGGTATTGCGCGCGGTCTTGAGCGTGCTGCGTTGGCCGATCTTCGGGTTCTATTGGTCGACGCTGATGCCGTGACGCCTGATATTGTTGGACCCGATGATATTGTTGTCGTGGCAAAAGGGGATATCCAGAATGGCGCGGGTCTGTCGGTGTCTGGCAAAACGGGTCTTGGTGTTGATCAGCTTGTTGAGCAGATTGCCGGCGTTTTGCGAAATCGCGCTGCGTCGGTTGGTATAGCGATGCGGGAACGCCACCGTATGGCGATGGCTTCGTCCCTGTACCACCTCGAGGTGGTTGCACAAATGCTTAAAAGCTCGGATATTTTGGAGGATATCGTTGCGGATGAGTTGCGCGCGGCGACTCGGTCGATTGATGCCCTTGTTGGTCGGGTTGATGTCGAAGACCTTCTGGATGAGATTTTTTCCAGTTTTTGCATCGGCAAGTAAGGAGTGTTTCACGTGAAACATAATAAGTTTGACGTCGTTGTGATTGGTGGCGGGCATGCGGGCTGCGAAGCAGCGCATGCTGCGGCGCGGACTGGTTCAAAGGTCGCGCTTGTGACGCTGATCGCCGACGGTATTGGGGTAATGTCCTGCAATCCTGCAATCGGTGGGCTTGGCAAAGGTCACTTGGTCCGCGAAATTGACGCGCTTGACGGAGTCATGGGACGCGTTGCCGACCTCGCTGGAATTCAGTTTCGGTTGTTAAACCGCCGTAAAGGACCGGCAGTACAAGGCCCGCGCGCGCAGACCGATCGGGCGATCTATCGTAAGGCCATGCAGCACGAGATTGCGATGCAGTCCGGCATAACGGTCATTGAGGGTGAAGCCGTCGACCTGCTGATGTCGGGCCGCAAGGTCTCAGGCGTGTCTTTGGCCGATCAAAGCGAGCTCCATTCCAGATCTGTTGTTCTGACGACGGGAACGTTTTTGCGTGGGGTTATCCATATCGGGGATGTTGCCCAACCTGGCGGGCGTGTCGGTGAACGTCCCTCAGTGAGGCTAGCGGAAAGAATTGACACCTTTGGCTTGCCGCTTGGTCGGCTCAAGACTGGTACGCCGCCTCGCTTGGACGGCCGCACGATTGCGTGGGATCTGTTGGACAAGCAGCCGGGCGACGATGACCCGACGATGTTCTCGTTTCTCTCAAGGCGCCCGACTGCCAAACAAATCGCCTGTGGCATCACCCATACAAACGAGAGAACGCACGACATCATTCGTGACAACCTTGCACGCTCGGCTATGTATGGCGGCCACATTGATGGCGTTGGCCCGCGCTACTGTCCGTCAATCGAGGACAAGGTTGTTCGCTTTGCCGACAAGACGTCGCATCAAGTATTTCTTGAACCTGAGGGGCTTGATGGTCACACGGTATATCCAAATGGTATCTCGACGTCGTTGCCTATCGAGGTCCAAGAGGATTACGTCCGTTCGATCTACGGGCTTGAGAACGTAGTGATTTTACAACCCGGTTATGCGATTGAATATGACTATATTGATCCCCGCGCACTTGGCTCTGACCTAATGGTGCGTGATACGCCAGGCTTGTATCTTGCCGGTCAGATCAATGGCACAACAGGATACGAAGAGGCAGCCGCGCAGGGACTTGTCGCGGGCTTGAACGCTGCACGTAGGTCAAGCGATCAAGAGCCGGCTATCTTTAGCCGCGCGACTTCGTATATTGGTGTTATGATTGATGATTTGGTAACGCGCGGCGTCACTGAGCCATACAGGATGTTCACGTCGCGGGCGGAGTTCCGGTTGGCGTTGCGAGCTGATAATGCCGATCAGCGTCTGACTGACACCGGTCGGTCTCTTGGTATTGTGGGTGACGATCGTTGGGCGCCATTCCAAGAAAAGATGGAGCAGCTCGAAGTTGGCAGATCGACTTTGCAACAAACCAAGCTTACGGCCCGCTCTCTTAGTCTAGCTGGGGTTCGCATCAATCCTGACAGCGAATCGCGGAGCGGCTATGAGGCTCTGTCTATAGCCGATGCAGAGTTTTCGCACCTCGTGGCGGTCGTCCCAGAGTTTGCTAGAATACCAACTGATATCCAAATTCAACTCAAGCGCGACGCTCTCTACGCGACCTATATCGCGCGCCAGAAAAAAGAGATTGAGGCTCTTGAGAGAGACGAAGCGCAAGTGATCCCCAAGGGCTTCACTTATGTTGGGCTGCCAGGTCTATCGAACGAGCTAGCAAGCAAGCTTAGCAAAGTCGCGCCAACAACAATTGCCCACGCGGCGCGGATTGATGGAATGACACCGGCAGCGTTACTGCTGATATTGGCGTATCTTCGGAAATCGTCAGTGGCGAAATCAGCATGACAAAAGGTCAGCAGACGGAACTGTGTCCGGGGCTCAATGTTTCACGTGAAACAATCACACGGCTTGACGAGTTTGAAGCGCTCGTCCGCAAATGGACGAAAGGCATCAACCTTGTTTCTAAAGCGTCTTTGGATGATTTCTGGACCCGGCATATTGTTGATTCTGCACAACTTTACCTTCTCGCGCCGCCTGATTGGCGGGTCTGGGCAGATATCGGAAGCGGCGGCGGCTTCCCCGGTATTGTTATCGCGATTTTGGCCCTCGAACTAAAACCAGAGGCAACAATTACACTGGTTGAGAGCGACCAAAGAAAGGCGACATTTCTTAGAACAGCATCACGCCTGCTTCGCTTGCGAACAAATGTCGTTTCCGACCGTATTGAAAACATCAGCCCGCTCGGGGTGGACGTACTTAGTGCACGCGCCTTGTCCAGCCTGACGCAGCTTATCGAAATGGCCAAGCCACACCTTGATCCGCAAGGCATCGCAATTTTTCCAAAAGGCGAAACGGTACAATCAGAAATAGATGCGGCTTACTCGGCTTGGAGCTTTGCTCTTACTCAAACAGCGAGTATCACTCATCCAAACGCGTGGATTTTAACGATCAAGGGGATCACAGGTGCCTGACTTTAGTCGTCTAAAACACACGAAGATAATTGCAATCGCCAACCAAAAAGGCGGCGTTGGAAAAACAACGACCACCATTAACCTGTGTGCAGCGTTGGCCGAGCAGGGACGCAGGGTTCTGCTGGTCGATTTGGACCCCCAAGGCAATGCGTCTACAGGGCTTGGTATTGGCAACGACAAGCGAGATCTTACAACGTACGACCTTATTCTTGGCGATACCTCACCCAACGATATTATACAGCCTACTGGCGTCGAAAACCTCTACATTATTCCAGCCACAACGGATCTTAGCTCTGCGGATATCGAACTTACAGCTAATGAAAAGCGCAGCTTCTTGTTGCGTGATGCCCTACGGCAGCCAGCTATCGATTCGCTTGATCTCGATTATATCCTGATTGATTGCCCGCCATCCCTGAATATCTTGACCGTAAATGCCATGGTCGCTTCTGATTCAGTACTTGTACCACTCCAAGCCGAGTTTTTTGCGCTTGAAGGTCTTTCCCAACTTATGACGACAGTGCGCGAAGTCCGCCAGACCGCTAACCAATCCCTGCGTATCGAAGGCATCGTTCTTACTATGTACGATCGACGCAATAACCTGTCACAGCAGGTCGAAGACGACGCCCGTGAAAACTTGCGTGATCTGGTTTTCAAAACGATCATTCCAAGGAATGTGCGATTAAGTGAGGCGCCATCGTTTGCGATGACAGTCCTAAGCTATGACACACACTCGAGAGGTAGCGTTGCGTATCGGGCGCTCGCAAAGGAGCTTCTCGTGCGCGAGAAACAAAATCGGGGAACGACATGACCAATAAAACAACCAAAAACAGAGGACTGGGGCGCGGACTCTCTGCTCTCATGGCAGATGTCGCCCAACCGGCTGACACAGCAGACACAAATCCATCGCGTCGGCCCGATCTTCTGGTTCCCATCGAAACGGTCGAGCCAAATCCAGATCAGCCCCGTAGGACGTTTGACGAAGAGAGCCTGTCTGATCTAACCGCTTCCGTGCGGGAAAAAGGTATTATCCAGCCGCTTATCGTACGTAGAAAGCCTGGCAGCGAAACCCAATATGAAATTGTTGCCGGCGAACGTCGCTGGCGGGCAGCGCAACGGGCGCAACTTCACGAGATTCCCGTGCTTTTGCGTGAATTTAGTGACGCAGAAGTTCTTGAAGTCGCGATGATCGAGAACATACAACGCGCAGACCTCAACGCGATTGACGAGGCAGCCGGTTATCGCCAGCTCATGGAGCGTTTCGGTCACACCCAAGAAGAGCTTGGAACGGCGCTTGGTAAAAGCCGCAGCCATATTGCGAATCTCATGCGGTTGCTGACCCTTCCAGATACGATACAGGCCTATGTTTCTGATGGCAGGCTTAGTGCAGGGCACGCGCGCTCACTTATCGGTCAGGAAAATGCGCTTGATCTCGCAAACAAAGTTGTTCGTGACGGGTTATCAGTCCGAGATATTGAAAAGCTAGTGCGCAAAGGCCCCGCTAGCACAAAACGACATGCTCCAGCCCGCAGCTCCAAAGATGCCGACACGATACAAATTGAGCGGGAATTGGGTGCTGCGCTTGGCATGGGTGTGCATATTGATCAAAATACCACTGGCGAAGCTGGAAAGCTGACGCTTAACTACAAATCTCTTGAGCAGCTTGATGATCTCCTGCGCGTGCTATCTGGCGGTTAACCACCAAGAAGACTGCGTAAAATACCGTTCAAAACTGGTCGACCTTTGTGGGTTGCGAGAAGTGTCTGATTTTCATACCCGACAAGACCCAAATCAGATAAGCCATTGATATTATTAACGAACGTTGGATTCTGAGCGCTATCACTACCAGCCAGATCGACGCCCTCTGACAGCCGCAACCCCATTAACAAGCGCTCTGCAAATTGGTCTTCATCCGACAGCAAAGCACGAAGACTTTCGCCTGTTCCGATATTTTCGACAGCGTTCAACCATCCACCAGGCGAAAGAACAGTTTCGGTGGCGAATTTCTGGCCGTCCAATGTCAGCCGTCCGTGCGCCCCCGGTCCTATACCGGCATAGTCCTGATAGCGCCAATAGATCAGGTTGTGCTGGCTCTCATTCCCATTTTTGGCGTGATTAGACACCTCATAGGCCATAAGCCCCGCAGCTCCGCAGATCTCTTGGGTCGCCTCGTACATGTCGGCCGACAAATCCTCATCAGGCAGTCCGCGCAGCTTTCCAAGGGCATAGCGATCCCCAAAGGCTGTGCCCTCTTCGATTGTTAGCTGATAAAGTGAAAGGTGATCCAAGCCGAGATCAAGCGCCCGGCGCAGTTCGGTTCGCCAGTCAGCCAGTGTTTGGCCTTGCCGTGCATAGATCAGATCGAAACTCACCCGATTAAAGATCCCGCGCGCGGTTTCAAATGCCGCAAGACCCTCAACAACAGAATGCAACCGCCCAAGGGCGCGCAAGTCATCGTCGTGCAGCGCTTGGATTCCCATCGAAACGCGATTGACCCCCGCCTGCCGATATCCCTGAAAGCGTCCCGCCTCTACCGATGTCGGGTTCGCCTCAAGCGTAACTTCGATCGAATTTGCCGTCGGCCAGGTCGCACGCACCGCCGTCATAACTCCGTCAACGGTTTCGGGTTCCATCAGGCTTGGCGTGCCGCCACCAAAGAAAACACTGTTCAGCGTTCGTCCTGTGGTTTGCGCCCCAACGCGGGAAATCTCGGCTACATATGCAGCCAACCAGCGCTTTTGATCAATGTTGCGCGTTACATGCGAGTTGAAGTCACAGTAGGGGCACTTTGCCTGACAAAAGGGCCAATGGATATAAAGGCCAAACGCTTCAGGCAAAACAGCCTGCAATCAGCTTTTTGAATGCATCAGCGCGATGACTGATCTCGTTCTTCTCCCAACGACCCATCTCACCAAAGGTCACATCAAAACCTTCGGGCTGGAAGATTGGATCATATCCGTGTCCTTGGTCGCCACGCATCGGCCAAACGATCCGGCCCGGCATGATGCCAGCAAAGACTTCGTCGTGCCCATCGGGCCACGCTAGAACCAAAGTGCAGCAAAACCGCGCGGTGCGTGGTTCGGGTGCCTGAACCGCCTCAAGCTTGTCCCAAGTCTTGCGCATTGCCTTCTCGAAATCCCGCCCGTTAGGCGTTTCGGCCCAGTCAGCTGTATAAATACCGGGCGCCCCATCCAAAGCATCGATCTCGATCCCGCTATCATCGGCAAGGGCGGGCAAGCCGGTACCCCGAGACGCAGCATGCGCCTTGATCCGCGCATTTCCAGCAAAGGTCGTCTCGGTCTCTTCAGGCTCGGGCAAGCCGTGATCGGCGTTTGATGACAACGTCACGCGATATGGCGCAAGCAGTGCTGCAATCTCGTCCCGCTTGCCAGCGTTGTGAGTTGCGATGACAAGCGCGTCGCCATCAAACTTCCGGGTCATGCTGTTGCGGCTCTCTGCAGTGCTTCAAGTTCGGCAACACCTTTTTCCGCCAGATCGAGCAGCGCATTCATCTGGTCGCGGGAATAGGTGGCACCCTCGGCCGACATCTGCACTTCGATCAATTGCTTGCCTGTCATGACGAAATTGCCGTCAACGCCTGCTTCGCTATCTTCGGGGTAATCAAGATCAAGCACCGCCTGCCCCGCAAAGATCCCGCAGCTGATCGCCGCAACTGGATCAACCAGCGGATCGCTGATCACGTCGCCGGCCTTCATCAGCTTGTTCACCGCCAACTTAAGCGCAACCCAACCACCGGTAATAGAGGCACAGCGCGTTCCGCCGTCAGCCTGAATAACGTCACAATCGATCACGATTTGACGCTCGCCCAACGCAACGCGATCAACACCAGCCCGCAAGGACCGCCCGATCAAGCGCTGAATTTCCTGCGTCCGGCCTGACTGTCCATTTTTGGCCTCACGGCGCATCCGCGTATGGGTCGCGCGTGGCAGCATGCCGTATTCCGCAGTGACCCAGCCTAGCCCCGAATTTTTAAGGAACGGCGGCACACGTTCGTCAATCGACGCCGTGCATAGCACGTGGGTATCGCCGCATTTGATCAGGCACGACCCTTCAGCGTGACGCGTTACGTCCGTTTCAATCGAAATTGGCCGCATTTCATCTATTTGACGTCCAGAGGGGCGCATTGGAAAATCCCTTATGTTGCTTTGCGCAATGGGATACGCGCCAAGCGCTCCAAAGCCAAGACCGATTGACCACATGTGGCCGCGCGTTCTACGTTGACCGGCACTTGAAAACCATCAGAGCCATGACCGATACAGCATCCCTATTCCAAGACATGAGCGACCGATCGCGCGAAGTATTTCGCCGCGTTGTCGAAGGCTATCTTGAAACTGGCGCACCTGTTGGCTCGCGTACTCTGACCCGAACGATGACTGAGAGCGTCAGTGCGGCGACAATCCGCAACGTTATGCAAGATCTTGAGCACCTCGGCCTGCTTGGCTCGCCCCACATAAGCGCCGGACGCATCCCAACCCAAACAGGTCTGCGTATGTTCGTGGACGGCTTGCTTGAAGTTGGCGACCTTAACCAAGACGACCGCGCAAAGATCGACGAAAGCGGTAGCGCAAACGATTCCGATGTCAGCGCCCTGCTTGATCGCGTTGGATCAGCCCTGTCTGGTGTGACCCGCGGTGCCAGCCTTGTCTTGACCCCAAAACACGAAGCGGCCATCAAACATATCGAATTTGTGTCGCTCGCGCCGGATCGTGCGCTCGCAGTAATCGTTTTCGCCGATGGTCATGTTGAAAACCGCGTGTTCACCCCATCACCCGGACAAACGCCCTCTTCGATGCGCGAGGCCGCAAATTTCCTCAATGCCTTGGCAGAGGGACGCACACTCACCGAGCTGAGCGCCCTCATGAAGCGTGAAATACATTCGCGCCGTCAAGAAATCGATATCCTCGCGCGGGCCATGGTCGAAGAAGGGCTTGCCATTTGGACCGACCAAGGCGAATCAAATGAACGGCTGATTGTGCGTGGGCGCGGCAATTTGATCGGCGAACAAGGCGACGAGGCCGACCTTGAACGCATTCGGAGCCTGTTTGACGACCTTGAACGCAAGCGTGATATCGCTGATTTCCTTGAATTGACGGAACATGGCGAGGGCGTGCGCATATTCATTGGCTCAGAGAACAAACTTTTTTCACTTTCGGGTTCCTCTTTGGTGGTGTCCCCATATATGAACGCTGATCGTAAGATCATTGGCGCCGTGGGTGTCATTGGGCCGACACGTCTGAATTATGGGCGGATCGTCCCTATTGTGGATTATACAGCGCAGCTGGTCGGTAAAATGATCGCCGACCGCGGCTAAGGAAAAGAAGACGATGGCAGAGCGTAAAACAGACGAAGAAATCGCCCGCGAGATGGTCGCAGAAAATGACCCAATGCTGGCACAAGAATCCGAAATCGATGCTGAGGGCGATTCAATCGACGCAATAGAAGAACTGCGCCGGGAACGCGACGACATGCGCGACAGATTCATGCGGGCATTGGCTGACGCTGAAAACACCCGTAAACGTGCGGAGCGCGATCGGCGCGAGGCTGAAAGTTATGGCGGCTCCAAACTCGCGCGCGATCTACTCCCGATCTATGACAACCTTGAGCGTGCGCTGACGATGGCGACCGAAGACGGCAAAGATGGTGACAAAGCGCTTCTCGAAGGCGTTGAGCTAACAATGCGCGAATTGCGTAACGTCTTCAAAAAACACGGCGTAGAAGTTGTGCGTCCTGAAGTCGGCGAACGCTTTGATCCGAAAAAGCACGAAGCAATGTTCGAAGCACCTTTGCCTGGCACCAAAGCAGGCGACATCATTCAGGTCTCTGCCAGTGGTTTCATGTTGCATGACCGCCTTTTGCGTCCTGCACAGGTTGGCGTTTCATCGACACCCCCAAGCTGATTGGAGCGGGGCGGTTTGCCGCCCTACTTACCCAAATCCTTGAGCCGATAAAGCGCTTCAAGCGCCTGAAGCGGTGTCATTTGATCGGGATGGATTGAATCCAGCGCGGACTCGACCTTTGAAGGGACTGCCTGCTTCACAATTGGTGCGGCAGGCGTTACGGAAAACAGCGGAAGGTCGTCAATTAGCGCCTTCCGCGTGCCGCCCCCTTCCCGCTCGCCTTTTTCCAGCGCTTCAAGCACAATTTTGGCGCGCTCTACGACAGATGGTGGCAAGCCCGCCAGCCGCGCGACCTGTACGCCGTAACTGCGATCAGCCGTGCCGCGCTTGACCTCGTGAAGAAAAATGACATCACCGTCCCATTCTTTTACCGTCACGGTCGCGTTTTCGACGCCGTCCAATTTCGCCGAAAGCGCCGCCATTTCGTGATAATGCGTGGCAAACAGCGCGCGGCACCCGTTTACATCGTGCAAATGCTCTAACGTAGCCCAAGCGATAGATAGCCCGTCATAGGTTGCCGTGCCGCGCCCTATTTCGTCTAAAATCACCAGCGCGCGGTCATCGGCCTGGTTCAAAATCGCGGCCGTTTCGACCATTTCTACCATAAACGTAGACCGACCTCGCGCCAGATCATCAGATGCGCCGACACGGCTGAACAACTGGCTCACCACGCCGATGGTGGCCTCGCGCGCGGGCACAAAACTGCCAGCCTGCGCCAAAACAGCAATCAGCGCATTCTGTCGCAAAAACGTTGATTTACCCGCCATGTTCGGGCCAGTTAGAAGCCAGATTGGCGCGTCTGTCAGGCCGCAGTCATTGGCAACAAACGGCACGCCTTCCTTCTGAAGCGCACGCTCAACCACCGGATGCCGCCCGCCAGTCACGAAAAACGCGCGGCTGTCTTCCATCACAGGACAACACCAGACTTGAGCGCGCGCAAGATCCGCTAGCGCCGACGCAAAATCAAATTCTGACAGTGCGCGTGATAGGTTCGTGATCGGGCCAACGTGCGACAAGACAGCTTCAGTTAGGCTTTGATAGAGCCGCTTTTCTATCTCAAGGGCGCGCCCACCCGCGTTAAGGATCTTCGTTTCAAGCTCGCTCAGCTCAAGCGTGGTAAACCGCACCTGATTGGCTGTCGTCTGCCGGTGAATGAACATTTCGTTCTGCGGCGGCGCTAGCATTTTTTCGGCATGCGTCGACGTGGTTTCAATGAAGTAACCCAGCA
This sequence comes from uncultured Octadecabacter sp., assembly GCA_937891785.1. Taxonomy (GTDB): domain Bacteria; phylum Pseudomonadota; class Alphaproteobacteria; order Rhodobacterales; family Rhodobacteraceae; genus SW4. Next base: position 53,371 of record CALAGN010000071.1, on the reverse strand, counting down.
CATTGTTGTGCTTGATCTTCAGTCCCGCAATTCCCGCTTCTGCTGCATACTGCGCTTGAAGCGACGCAATCACCGACCGACCTTCATCACGTAGCTTGCGCGCTTCATCAAGATCCTCGTCGTAACCGATAGCAATAAACCCGCCATCTCGCGCCAAAATTGGCGGCTCAGCCACCAAAGCGTTATGGAGCAACCCGTGCAATTCATCTTGACCGGTCAAATCAGTGCGGGCTGCGTCCAAAAGCGCTGGAAGCGCGATTCCGGTCAAAAGACCAAACAACGCTTCGCCCTCCGCGAGGGAATTGCGGAGGGCGGCAAGGTCTCGCGGACCCCCTCGCCCCAAGGCAAGGCGGGAAAAGGCGCGATCAATGTCATGAACGCGGCGCAAGCCTTCGCGAATATCCCCCATCAACCGCGTGTTGCCTAACATCGCGGCAATCGCATCATGGCGCGCGCCAATCGTAGTCAGATCACAAGACGGCGACGACAATCGTCGTTCCAAAATTCGTGCGCCGCCCGCTGTAACCGTGCGATCAATCACTGACAGCAACGATCCGGCCCGCCCACCGGCCAGCGCGTGTGTCAACTCTAGTGACCGTCGCGTTGGCGCGTCGATCTGCATCGTCGTCGCTTGCCCTTCTTGCGCTGGCGGCCGCAGCAGCGGCAGGTTCCCTTTTTGGGTAATATCTAGGTATTCAACCAAGGCTGACAACGCTGAAATTTCCGCCCGCGAAAACGAGCCATAGGCATCAAGCGAAGCAACCCCATAAAGTGCGAGCAGCCGCTTTTCCCCCGCAGTGCTATCAAAGGCGGCGTTCCCCAAACAGGTTATTGCTGCCCCTGACTCAGAGACTGTTTCGCCGTAACTTGCTTCGCCAGCTTCTGTCAGCAACACCTCGCGCGGGGCCAAACGCGCCAGTTCGGGGCCAAGCCGCACAAGCGCACAAGCCATCACATGCACGGCCCCAGTCGAGATATCGGCCCACGCCAATGCTGCATCACCACGCACCTCGGCAAAGGCCGCTAGAAAGTTATGCTTGCGCGCGTCCAACAGCGAATCTTCGGTCAGCGTTCCCGGCGTCACAAGCCGCACAACCTCGCGATGCACCACAGATTTGGAGCCACGTTTTTTGGCCTCGGCTGGGTCTTCCATCTGCTCACAAACGCCCACGCGAAACCCTTTGCGGATCAGCGTCAGTAGATAGCCCTCGGCGCTATGCACAGGAACTCCGCACATCGGGATATCCTCACCGTTGTGTTTGCCGCGTTTCGTGAGCGCAATATCGAGCGCCTCGGACGCGGCAATAGCATCGTCAAAGAACATCTCGTAGAAATCACCCATGCGATAAAACAGCAGCGCATCAGGATGCCCCGCCTTTATCTCAAGAAACTGCGCCATCATCGGCGTAACGACGTGCTGCGTATCGGTCATTCAGCCCCCCAAGGTGATCTGCGCGACCCTACAGGTGCGATGTTGGCGACAAAAGTCGAAAACGAAGCCGTTGCGGCCCCCCACCCCGACCCGTTAGAACACCATGATGTAATCGGAGAGCAATATGTCGAATTCCAGAGTCACGCGCGAAGATGCCCTGGCATTCCATATGGAGCCTGTCCCCGGCAAATTCGAGATTCAGCCAACCGTTCCGATGCATACGCAACGCGATTTATCGTTGGCATATTCCCCCGGAGTCGCGGTGCCCTGCTTGGAAATCGCGGCCAATCCCGAACTTGCCTATGACTACACCAACAAGGGCAATCTTGTCGCTGTCATCACGAATGGCACCGCAGTCCTTGGCCTTGGTAATCTTGGCGCGCTGGGCAGTAAACCCGTGATGGAGGGTAAGGCGGTCCTGTTCAAACGTTTTGCTGATGTGAACTCGATCGACATCGAATTGGACACCGAAGACCCAGACGCGTTCTGCAATGCCGTGCGCCTGATGGGCCCAACGTTTGGCGGCATCAACCTTGAAGACATCAAAGCGCCCGAATGTTTCATCATCGAACAGCGCCTGAAAGAGGAAATGGATATTCCCGTTTTCCACGATGATCAGCACGGTACCGCAGTGATATGCGCGGCCGGCCTTATCAATGCATTATATCTGTCGGGCAAAAAAATCGAAGATGTGCGGATCGTTGTAAACGGCGCAGGTGCCGCTGGCATCGCTTGTATCGAACTCATCAAATCCATGGGTGCGCGCCACGACAATTGTATCCTGTGCGACACCAAAGGCGTGATCTATCAGGGCCGCACCGAAGGCATGAACCAATGGAAATCTGCCCATTCCGCCAAGACGGACGCGCGCACATTGGAAGACGCAATGATTGGCGCGGATGTGTTTCTTGGCGTTTCTGTCAAAGGTGCTGTGACTCCTGATATGGTCCAAAGCATGGCCGACAATCCGGTTATATTTGCCATGGCAAACCCCGACCCCGAGATCACGCCAGAAGATGCGCATGCCGTGCGTGTTGACGCGATCGTTGCAACTGGGCGCAGTGACTATCCAAATCAGGTGAACAACGTCCTTGGTTTCCCATACCTTTTCCGCGGCGCGCTTGATATTCACGCCCGCGCGATCAACGACGAGATGAAGATCGCTTGCGCCCAAGCGCTTGCTGATCTTGCGCGCGAAGATGTGCCTGATGAAGTTGCCGTTGCTTATGGCCGCAAGCTCGCTTTTGGGCGTGATTACATTATCCCAACGCCGTTTGACCCGCGTCTTATCCACCGTATTCCGCCAGCCGTGGCGCGCGCGGGCATGGATACAGGCGTTGCCCGCCGTCCGATTGTGGATATGGAAGGCTATGAACTTTCATTGAAATCACGCATGGATCCAACGGCGTCGATCCTGCGTGGCATTCATGCCCGCGCCAAAGCGGCTCAGTCTACCATTGTTTTTGCCGAAGGCGACGACCCGCGGGTGCTGCGCGCTGCAGTGCTGTACCAACGTTCCGGCCTTGGCCGGGCCCTGGTCGTTGGGCGCGAGGCAGACGTGAAGGAAAAGCTCACGATTGAAGGCCTTGCAGACGCTGTGCGCGAATTGCGTGTCATCAATGCCGCCAACACGCCCCACCTAGAAACCTACAAGGCCTTCCTGCATGAGCGGTTACAGCGCAAAGGCCATGACCGCCAAGACATCCACCGACTGGCAGCGCGCGACCGCCATGTCTTTGCAGCGCTTATGTTGGCGCATGGTCATGCTGACGGCATGGTCACAGGTGTGACCCGCAAATCCGCACATGTGCTTGAATTGATTAACCATGTTTTTGACGCACAACCAAAAGATGGTGCTGCCGGCATTTCCGCGATCCTGCACAAGGGCAAAATCGTCTTGATCGGCGACACGCTGGTACATGAATGGCCCGACGAACACGATCTGGCGGATATCGCTGAACGCGGCGCATCGGTTGCGCGCGATCTGGGCCTGGAGCCGCGTGTTGCTTTCGTAAGCTTTTCGACGTTCGGTTATCCCGTGTCAGAGCGCGCCGAAAAGATGCATAAGGCACCGGCGGTTCTGGACAAACGTGGCGTTGATTTCGAATACGAGGGCGAGATGGCCGTTGATGTGGCCCTAAACCCCCGCGCCCGCGAAGCCTATCCATTTTCGCGACTGACCGGACCGGCCAATGTGTTGATTGTGCCAGCGCGGCATTCCTCGTCAATCTCGGTGAAACTGATGCAGGAAATGGCGGGTGCGACAGTGATCGGCCCCATCCTTAGCGGGATCGAGAAGCCGGTTCAGATTTGCTCGACGGTTGCGACGGTCAACGACATTCTAAATATGGCCGTTATCGCCGCCTGCAAAGTAAGCTAGCTATGGCAATCTGGAACCTTGGCTCGATTAACGTCGATGTCGTCTATTCTGTACCGCACATACCCGCGCCGGGCGAAACGCTGGCCTCAACGGGGCGCGACACCTTTTTAGGTGGCAAGGGCGCGAATATGTCGGTCGCGGCCGCGCGTGCCGCTGCTCGTATAAACCATATTGGCGCGGTTGGCGCTGACGGACGCTGGACGGTCGAACGGTTGCTCGAATATGGCGTTGATACCCGCTACATCACCGAAGTTGATGCCGAAACGGCGCAGGCTATAATCATGGTCGACCCGCAAGGCGAAAACGCGATCGTCCTTCACCCAAGCGCGAACCATCAAATTCCACTCGCCACGCTTGAGGGCGCGTTGTCCGAAGCCCAAAAAGGTGATTGGCTGGTGTTTCAGAACGAAACAAACCTACAGCAGGTCGCAGCAAGAATAGGTCGCAAGATGGGGCTGCGCGTTGCCTATGCCGCCGCCCCGTTTTCAGCCGAAGCCGTGCAGCGCGTTCTTGAAAACCTTGATTTTTTGATCCTGAACAAGGTCGAGGCTGAACAACTGCGCGCCGCGACAGGAAAAGTCCCCCAAGACCTTGGCGTGGCGGATGTGATTGTCACGCTTGGCGGCGCGGGTGCGAAATGGTTCGGCGCAAAGGGCGAAGTTTATATTCCCGCAATACCTGTAACACCGGTCGATACAACTGGTGCGGGCGATACCTTTACCGGATATGTGCTTGCCGGGTTGGATCGCGGCCTCCCGATGGAGCAGGCTTTGGCGCTTGCTTCAAAGGCAGGCGCGCTCATGGTCACGCGCCACGGGACCGCCGACGTCATTCCTGATCTGGCAGAAGTGCAGGCCTTTAGGTCCTAGTCCGCGAACGGCGCTGCGCTGCCCCAAAGTGTGTGCACCCGTGCATCACGACCACAGGCCTCGCGGTAGAATTTATATGCATCTGCTTGGGACTTGGGTCCGCCGCGCGTCAGAATTGTTCGTGAGCCGCGATAATAGTCCTGATGGTAATCCTCGGCGGCATAAAACGGTGCCGCTGCCAAGATCGGTGTCACAATCTGGCGACCAAGGTCGGCTTGGGCTTGGGTAATCGCTTGCTCCGCAATCTGCTGTTGGGCCCGATTAGAGACGAAAACTGCTGTGCGATAGCTATCGCCGCGATCGCAGAATTGCCCGCCCGCATCCGTTGGATCAACAGACCGGAAAAAGCTGTGAAGAAGCTGCGCATAAGAGACGCGGTCGGCGTCAAATGTGATCTCGACCACCTCATAGTGACCGGTTCCGCCGCGCGTAACCTGTCGATACGTCGGATTAGCAGTCGTGCCGCCGGAAAAACCCGATTCAACCTCGATCACACCCGGCACTTCCTCAAAATCGGCCTCGATACACCAAAAGCAGCCGCCAGCAAGGACAGTCTTTTGAATATCACGCGCCTGAGCGGGGGCGCTTTGCAGGACAAATCCCAGCAGGATTGCGAATGATAGAACGGCAGATTTAATATTGCGCGAGCGACGGGTCATGGCGGTCTCCTTTTCCATACATTGCGCGACCCGACCCCTTACAGCAATTCACCGCGGCGTGTGTTCACGCGCGTTTTACCCATTGGAACATTTGCCGCCCTGTCCTAGCGTGCAAGAAAGCGACCGGAGGGCCTTATGCAAGACAGCGTCACCACCCATCAAGCCGAAGATGATCTGCGCAATCAGTCGATACACATCTATGTGGACGGTCAGCTGAAACCGCGCGCCGAGGCGACTGTCAGCGTTTATGACAGCGGCTTTATGTTGGGCGATGGTGTCTGGGAGGGCCTGCGCCTTTATGACGGCACTTGGGCATTTCTGGATGAACATATTGATCGATTGTTCGAGGCCGCAAAAGCGATTGACCTTGATATCGGAATGGATCGTGCCGGCGTCATTTCAGCCCTGTTAGACACTCAAAAAGCCAACGAAATGATCACAGATGTGCATGCGCGCCTGATGATCACCCGCGGCGTTAAGGTCTTGCCGTTTCAGCATCCGTCGCTATCGCAGTCCGGCCCGACTTTTGTGATCATCATGGAACATTCGCGCCCGAAACTCCCCCGCCCGATCAGGCTTGCGACCGTGCCGCATATGCGTGGCCTGCCAATGACCCAAGACCCGAAACTAAACAGCCATTCAAAGCTCAACTGCATCCTGGCTTGCATCGCCGCTGAAAAGGCTGGTGCGGACGAGGCGCTGATGCTCGACATCAATGGTTTCGTGAATACCACGAATGCCTGTAACTTTTTCATCGTCCGCAAAGGCGAGGTTTGGACCAGCACGGGTGATTACTGCATGAACGGAATCACCCGCCAAAAGGTGATCGACCTGTGCCGTGCCAACGATATTCCGGTGTTTGAACGCAACTTTTCGCTCGTGGATACATATGGCGCGGACGAAGCATTTTTGACGGGCACATTTGGCGCGCAGACGCCCGTCAGCGAACTGGACGGGCGCCAGATCGGCACCGGCGAAATGGGGCCCGTCACGCAGCGCCTTCGCGACCTTTATAAAGGGCTGATCGCGCAGGAGACTGCCAGATGACAGCCATATCGTTTCCATACGCTTTCCATACGGATTCCATATCATGAAAATCGCCATGTGGTCCGGCCCAAGAAACCTGTCGACAGCGATGATGTATAGCTTTGGCGCACGTTCCGATTTCGCCATCTGGGACGAACCGTTCTATGCCGCATACCTGTCCAAATCAGGCGCAAATCATCCGATGCGGGACGAAATAATGGCGGCCCACGAAAGCGATCCGGCCATGGTGGCAGCCATGTGCTCCGGCTCAATTCCTGACGGAAAGCCGAACTTTTATATGAAGCACATGGGACTTCATATGCTTGATGGGTTTCCCATGGATTGGGCGCAGGATTGCATCAACGTCCACCTGATCCGCCACCCCGCCCGCGTGGTCGCCAGCTATGGTGCAAAACGTGACGAGGTGACGCTGGATGACATCGGTTTCCGGCAGCAGGTCGAGGTGTTTGATAAAGTTGGTGGCGTGGTGATCGACAGCCACGATATCCGCGATGATCCCGAGGGCATGTTGCGAAAACTCTGCGCTACGGTTGATCTTCCGTTTGATCCAGCGATGCTGCATTGGCCATCCGACGGACATAAATCCGACGGCATTTGGGCCAGCCATTGGTACGGTGCCGTGCATCGTAGCACGGGTTTTGCGGGGGCCGAAGGGCCGCTGCCGGACCTAGATGGCGAGGCGGCGAAACTGTCAAATGACGCCTACGAGTTCTACGCGCAACTTTCGGATCGCAAGATCAGCCCTTAAGCATCGTCATCAGTTTCATCGCCGCCGCAGGGTTTCCGCTCACCTTAAGCTTGCCCATCGCGACGCCGGTAATCGGGTTCAATTTCCCCGTGATCAGTTTGCCAAGGTTCTCGGTGGAAATCTTGATCGTGCAGTCGGCGTCAGCATCGGTTTGCGACACGCCTTCCGGCGTCAGCAAAATCAAACCGTCAGGCCCACAATCGAATTTCAATCGGCCGGAAAACCCAACAGAATCAGCGCCTTTTTGCATAAGGCTGATGATTTTCTCGAAAGTCACGGGGCCGCCTCCTGTGGTGCCGATCAATGGCTATGGGGCAACCCCGTAGGGGTCAATGACGACCGTGCGTTACTTAAAACGACGCTCGCGTGCAGCCAACAATTTCAGGCGCAGCGCGTTCAACTGGATAAAGCCAGCTGCGTCCTTCTGATCATATGCACCTGCGTCGTCTTCAAACGTCACATGTGCTTCGGAGTAAAGCGAATGATCCGACCAGCGGGCCACGCAAGTCGCAGAGCCTTTGTACAGCTTCAACCGTACAACACCGGTCACATGTTCCTGCGATTTATCAATTGCGGCCTGTAGCATCAGACGCTCGGGCGAGAACCAGAACCCGTTGTAAATCAGCTCGGCGTAGCGCGGCATCAAGCTGTCCTTGAGGTGCCCCGCGCCACTGTCCAATGTGATCTGTTCGATGCCGCGATGGGCTTCAAGCAGCAATGTGCCACCGGGAGTTTCATATACGCCGCGTGACTTCATGCCGACAAAACGGTTCTCGACGAAATCAAGGCGACCAATGCCGTGCTTGCCACCAAATTCGTTTAGCTTCGTCAGGATCGTCGCAGGCGAAAGGGCCTCGCCGTTGATTGAAACCGCATCCCCGCGTTCAAAGCCAACCTCAATGAATTCGGGCGTGTCGGGCGCATCTTCGGGCGACACGGTGCGCTGGTAAACATAGTCCGGTGCTTCAACAGCAGGATCCTCGAGAACTTTGCCTTCGGAGGAGGTGTGCAGCAGGTTTGCGTCAACCGAAAACGGAGCTTCGCCGCGTTTGTCTTTGGCGATCGGAATTTGGTTCTTCTCGGCGAACTCAAGTAGCTTGGTGCGGCTCGACAGATCCCACTCACGCCAAGGCGCGATCACCTTGATGTCGGGGTTCAGCGCGTAACAGGCCAGCTCGAACCGGACCTGATCGTTGCCTTTGCCAGTTGCGCCGTGGGCGACGGCGTCAGCGCCCTCAGCTTCGGCAATTTCGACCAGACGTTTGGAAATTAACGGGCGGGCGATGGACGTGCCGAGCAGATACAGCCCCTCATACAGGGCATTGGCGCGGAACATCGGAAAGACGAAGTCGCGCACGAATTCTTCACGCAGGTCTTCGACATAGATCGACTTAGCGCCCATCATTTCCGCTTTGGCGCGGGCAGGCTCCAATTCGTCGCCTTGACCCAGATCGGCGGTAAACGTCACGACTTCGCAGCCATATTCCGTCTGCAACCACTTGAGGATGATCGACGTATCAAGACCACCAGAATAGGCGAGAACAACTTTTTTGGGTGCGGACATCAGACAGTCTCCATCATGTGTGTTGGGCGCGGCAATATCGGGTTATCAGTCCTAGGGCAAGCGAGGCGAGGCGACGCCAAAAAGCCCTGCCACGAAATCGGCATCGCCTTCATTAGCGAGCGCATCATAGGCATCGGCGGGCGACAGCCAAAGCGCGGTATGTCCGCCCTCTGATGGGGGACCATGGGGGCGCACGGGACGGGCAATATAGATATGGCAAAGCTTCTCAGCCCACATGTCATATTCCGGCATATAGACGAACCGGCGGAACGCGCCCAGACGGCGCGGCGAAGCAATATGCCAGCCGGTTTCCTCGAAAACTTCACGGTGCAGGGCGCGTGTTGTGCTTTCGCCGGGGTCAATCCCGCCACCAGGCAATTGCACCTCCACACGCGGATGGGTTTGCAGTGTGACAAGCAATTTTCCATCGCGCGGCAGTACCGCATAAGCACCGGCGCGATGCACATAGCGTTGCCCTGAAACCACGGGTTCACCGTAACGTCTGATCATAACCCCTTGGACCTTTGCTTGTCGCACCTATATGGACGCGGTATGCCAACCTCCGGCCTCTAAGGAAACCCCATGACCCCCGGCTCTCAAATTGCATGGGACGATACCGTCCTGCCATTTCAGCTTGATGCTTCGGATATCCGTGGTCGCGTTGCGCGCCTTGACGGTGTGCTGGACCAAGTGCTGAGCCAGCACGACTATCCGGCATCCATCGAGGCGTTGGTGGCGGAAATGTCCGTGTTAACTGCCCTAATCGGTCAGTCGATCAAGCTGCGCTGGAAGCTGTCATTGCAAGTGCGTGGCGATGGCCCGGCACGTATCATCGCGACGGATTACTACGCACCAACCGGTGATGGCGAACCTGCGCAAATTCGTGCCTATGCCAGCTATGATGCTGAACGCCTTGATCATGACGCCGATCCGTTCAGCCAGATCGGCAAGGGCTATTTTGCGGTTCTTATCGATCAGGGGCCGGATATGACGCCCTATCAGGGGATCACCCCAATTGCTGGCGGGTCGCTTTCGGCCTGTGCTGAGACCTATTTCGCCCAGTCCGAGCAACTTCCGACGCGGTTTTCGCTGACCTTTGGGCGCTCGCGGATGGCCGGTGGCGCCGAAGGCTGGCGCGCCGGTGGTGTGATGCTTCAGCATATGCCCAAAGCGTCGCCTTTTGTCGCAACCGATGTTGCGACTGGCGAAGAAGGGCTGCTTGATGCCGCTGACATTCTTGATGTGAACGAAGGCGAGAACTGGACGCGGGCCAATGCATTGCTTGATACCGTTGAGGCGCTTGAATTGATCGGCCCGACTGTTCAGCCCGCTGAATTGCTGGTCCGGCTGTTCCACGAAGAAGGCCCGCGCGTTTTTGATCCGCAAGCTGTTGAATTTGGCTGTTCGTGTTCGGATGATAAAGTCCGGCAAAGTTTGTCGATCTATTCGGCAAAGGACATTGCATATATGACAACCGACGAGGGTATCGTGACGGCAGATTGCCAATTTTGTGGCGCGCACTATAAATTTGAGCCTGGCACTTTGGGGTTCGAGGCCAAGAAGAATGACGGTGAATCGTCCTGAGCTGATCCTGTCAATTGCGACGGCCCTGTCCAAGGATGGGGCCGCGACGTCTGATTTTGATCTTAACCCCGAACTAAAACGGCCAGCCAATCACGCGCTGCGCCCCGCAGCGGTTCTTGTGCCCATCACACTGGTAGGTGGGCAGGCCGAAGTATTTTTGACCAAGCGTTCCGCCCATTTGCGCCACCACCCCGGCCAGATCGCATTTCCTGGCGGCAAACAGGATGCCGGCGATCCGACCCTTACAGATGCGGCCCTGCGCGAGTCCGAGGAAGAGATTGGCCTGCCGCGCGGAATTGTCGATATTTTAGGAGAGTTGCCGCCGCATGAAACGGTCACAAGCTTTCGGGTGACGCCAATTGTCGGCTGGTTAACGCAAGACTTTGACGCGATTGCTGAAGCTGGTGAAGTCAGCGAGGTCTTTCGCGTCCCCCTCGCCCATCTTGCCGATCCGACCAACTACCGAATTGAGTCGCGTATTTGGCAGGGGCAGCGGCGATACTTTTTCACGGTTCCCTATGGCCCCTACTATGTATGGGGAGCGACGGCGCGCATGCTGCGCTCGCTTGCAGATCGGATGACGCCATGACCCGAATTTCACCGGACTGGCTTACCCACCCAGCATCGCGCGCGGTTTGTTCGACTTTGACCGATGCTGGATATCAGGCGTGGTTTGTTGGCGGTTGTGTACGCAATACGCTACTTGGCACGCCGGTCGCTGATCTTGATTTGTCCACGAATGCCCTGCCCCGCGATGTGATCAAGCTTGCCAAAGCAGCGGGACACAAGGTTATTCCGACAGGAGTTGAGCACGGGACAGTCACTATTATAGCCCAAAGCGTTCCATTTGAGGTCACAACCTTCCGCAAGGACATTGCTACGGACGGGCGCCGTGCGGTTGTCAGTTTTGCCGATAACATGACCGACGACGCCCAGCGGCGCGATTTTACGATGAATGCGCTTTACGCTGATCCTGATGGGTTGCTGGTTGACCCTCTCGGTGGGCTCGAGGATCTTATGGCGCGTCGCGTCCGTTTCATTGATGATCCGAATGCGCGCATCCAAGAGGATTATTTGCGCATTCTGCGGTTTTTCAGGTTCCACGCGTGGTATGGCGACCCTGAAGGTGGGCTTGACGCTGAAGGGTTGGCTGGTTGCGCTGCTCATGTCGACGGAATTGATCAGCTTTCGCGCGAGCGGGTTGGCCACGAGATGCGAAAACTGCTTGCTGCACCCGATCCAGCGCCGGCCGTTGCCGCGATGGAGGTAGTGGGCGTTCTGCTTTGCGTTCTGCCCGGGGCAAGTGCTGCAATGCTGGCGGCACTTGTGCATATCGAAGTGGAGGCAGGCCTTGCGCCCGACCCGATCCGCCGCCTTGCGATGCTGGGCGGTGAAGACGCGGCTAGCAGCTTGCGCTTGTCGAAACGGGAAACGGCTGACCTTGCGATGCTGTGTGACGGGATTGCAATCGGTATGCCGGCTGATGAGCTAGGCTATCGGTTTGGGTCAAGGGCCATGGATGTTCTTGCGCTTCGCGCAGCGATGAGTGGGATGATAATCGACACTGTTCAGGCAGAAAGTGTCGAATTTGGCGCAAAGCAAATCTTTTCGTTGCGCGCTGCCGATTTCATGCCAGATCTAGAAGGTCCAGCGCTTGGCCAAGCCCTGAAGCGCGCGGAGGATCGCTGGATCGCATCAGGTTTCAGCCTTACTAACGACGAGTTGCTGCGTGACTGACAGCGGGTTTTGCTTGGCGACAATTAGGGCTATATCGCTATCGTAACCCAAACAAAGGCTGTCCTCGTGTTTCGTTTCTTTGAACGACTAGTCGATCCTTATGCCCACTATGAGGAAAACAACACACCGCCCACGCGGCTTTGGCCGTTCCTGATGGAATATGCCCGCCCGTTCAAACGGGTGTTTTGGGCAACTGGAATCATGTCAGTCATAGTTGCCTCAGTCGAGGTTTGGATGATTTTCTATATGGGTCGCCTTGTCGATCTTATGGCGCAGACAGAACCAAGCGCAGTTTGGGCGCTTCACGGCTTGGAACTGCTACTTATTGCGCTGTTCATTGTATTCTTACGGCCTTTGTTTCAGATTCTAGACGTGGCCCTCCTGAACAACACGATCATACCGAACGTTGGCACGATTGTTCGGTGGCGCGCACACCGGCATGTTCTTCGCCAATCTGTCGGGTGGTTCGAGGATGATTTTGCCGGGCGCATCGCGAACCGGATCATGCAAACGCCCCCTGCTGTAGGCGAGGTCGCATTTCAAACCTTTGATGCGGTCACCTTTGCGCTGGCCTATCTTATCGGTGCCGCCGTGCTGTTGGCTGGCGCTGATTTGCGCCTGATGTTGCCGCTTCTGGCATGGTTTGGCCTTTATATGCTGTTGATGCGCTGGACTGTGAAACGCGTTGCCCCTGCCGCCAAGGCATCAAGTGATGCGCGCTCCGAAGTGACGGGTCGTGTTGTCGATAGTTACACCAACATCCACTCGGTCAAGATGTTCGCGCATCATGACCGCGAGATTAACTACGCATTTGAGGCAATCGAAAATACGCGCAAGACGTTGCAGCGCGAGATGCGACTTTATTCGATCATGGACCTTGCCCTTGTCGTGCTGAATGGTTTCCTGATCGTGGCCGTAGTTGGCTGGTCGATTTGGCTTTGGTCTGCAGGTTCGGCAACGGTTGGCATTATCGCTGCCGCAGCCGCGCTGACTCTGCGCCTGAATGCCATGACCGGCTGGATCATGTGGGCGGTGACAAATCTGTTCCAGAACCTTGGCATTATTCAGGAAGGCATGGAAACGATTGCCCAGCCGATCACACTGATCGACAGCCCGGATGCCAAGGCACTGAATGTACTGCGGGGCGAGATCGTAATCGATAAGCTCAGCCATCACTATGGCAAGGACAGCGGCGGGTTACAGAGCATTTCCTTGGCAATCAAAGCAGGTGAAAAAATTGGTCTGATCGGGCGCTCGGGCGCTGGAAAATCGACCCTCGTAAAGCTGCTTTTGCGGTTTTATGATGTTGAAGACGGGCGCGTCCTGATCGATGGTCAAGACATCGCGGGCGTGACCCAAGACAGCCTCAGAAGTGCAATTGGCATGGTGCAGCAGGACTCAGCACTTCTGCATCGATCTGTGCGCGAAAACATTCTTTATGGTGCCCCAAGCGCGAACGATGATGAGATGATCGCCGCCGCGCAGAAGGCTGAGGCGCATGATTTCATCCTTGGGCTTGAGGATGGCCAAGGCCGTAAAGGTTACGAAGCACAGGTTGGCGAACGCGGTGTGAAACTATCGGGGGGGCAACGTCAGCGTATAGCGCTGGCTCGTGTGATCCTTAAGGATGCGCCAATCTTGCTCCTGGACGAGGCGACAAGTGCGCTCGACAGTGAGGTCGAAGCCGCAATTCAATCCACGCTTTATGGCATGATGGAAGGCAAAACCGTGATCGCGATTGCCCACCGTCTGTCGACGATTGCGCGGATGGACCGGATTATCGTGATGGATGACGGACAGATAGTCGAGGACGGCACACACAATGAGTTGCTTGCCAAAGGCGGGCTTTACGCCGGTTTTTGGAAGCGCCAGTCAGGCGGCTTTATCGGGTCGGAAATCGAGGCCGCGCAATGACCCTTTTGTTGCGTTGGCTTGGAGGGATGATCGACGGGTTCCGCCCTGCCGAAGGTCCACCGCCCCGCCAGCTTGGCGCTTTCTTTCGCTGGTGTCTTGCAGGGGCCTGGCCTGCTCTGAGCCTTGCGGCAGTGGTATCGGCGATTGCAGGCACGCTCGAAGTCGTGACGGCCTATCTGCTCGGCTTGGTGATCGACAGCGTGACAGCTTCGGGGGCAGAAAACTACTTTGCCGACAATGCGACCCTGTTACTGATCTTTGCGGGGTTCTTTGTTGTCCTGCGGCCGCTGGTGTTCGGGGCAAGCGCCGCGTTCAACGGTATTGTCGTTCCGCCCAATATATATCCGTTGGTTCAAAGCCGGCTGCATCGCTGGAGCCTTGGCCACTCGGTGTCGTTCTTTGACAACGATTTTGCAGGTCGCATCGCGCAAAAGCAAATGCAGACTGCACGGGCCGTCACAGACGTGACCGCCGAGATTATTAACGTGGTGTTCTTTGCACTGGCATCGCTTGTCGGGTCGGTATTCCTGTTGCTTGCCATGGATTGGCGGATTGCATATGCGTTGATCCTTTGGTTGGCGCTTTATTTTGCAATGATCCGCTGGTTTATGCCGCGCATCCGCATCCGATCGGCCGCGCGTGCATCAGCGCGCGCGATGGTGACGGGGCAGGTTGTGGACACGGTCACGAATATCAAAACCGTAAAGCTGTTTGGCCATATTGATCACGAAGACCGCTCTGCTTTGGATGCAATGGCGCAGCTGCGGGGTAGGGCGCTGTCGTTTGGGCATCTGTCCACGGGGTTTCGGTTCGCGCTCATGACAGTAGCAGGCATCTTGCCTGTCTTGCTTATTATCGGGGCGTTGATGCTGTGGCGTATGGGTGTGACAACGGCGGGTGATATCGCGGCGGCGGGGGCGGTGGCGATCCGGATTAGTCAAATGACAGGCTGGGTCAGTTTTACCCTCATGGCGATCTATTCCAATATCGGCGAGATCGAAGATGGGATGCGTACATTGACCCCACCACATGATCTTGTGGATGCTGGTGCTGCAACACTTCTGAAGGTGCCTGATGGAGAGATTAGGTTTGATCACGTCACTTTTGCCTACGGCGATGAAACGGGTGGCATTCGCGACATAGATTTGCGGATTAAGCCCGGCGAAAAGTTGGGCATTGTCGGTGCGTCCGGTGCCGGGAAATCGACCTTGGTTGCGCTGTTGTTGCGCCTTTACGATGCCGAGGCTGGCGCCGTTCTGATTGATGGGCAAGATCTGCGCGCGGTTACGCAAAACAGTCTGCGGCAGCAGATTGGCATGGTCACGCAGGAAACGGCGATGTTCAATCGCTCGGCCCGCGACAATATTCTTTACGGGCGTCCCGATGCCACTTTCGACGGGGTCGTAAGTGCTGCGAAACGCGCGGAAGCCCACGACTTCATTCTTGAGTTGAAAGACCACAAGGGCAATCGCGGCTACGATGCCTACCTTGGTGAAAGAGGCGTCAAACTATCAGGCGGGCAGCGCCAACGGGTAGCGCTTGCGCGGGCAATTCTAAAGGACGCCCCGATCCTTGTATTGGATGAGGCGACAAGCGCGCTGGACAGTGAAGTTGAAGCAAGCATTCAAAACGCGCTAGAGGGCGTGATGGAAGGCAAAACCGTTGTGGCGATTGCGCACCGTTTGTCCACCATCGCACGGATGGATCGTATTATTGTAATGCATGACGGGCAAATCGTCGAAGACGGCACCCATGATGATCTATTGGCACAAGACGGGCTTTATGCACGGTACTGGAACAGACAATCGGGCGGATTCATCCGCACCAAGGAAGCGTTGGAATAACAAATGTTAATCGAAACCCTCACCCAACAAGGTCTTGGCCGCGCCGCCGATGGCCAGTTCGTGCCCCGCACCCTTCCCGGTGAGGAAATCGGTCTGCGTGAAGATGGCACTGCGCAAATCTTGAAACCTTCAACGGATCGTGTTGCGCCACCTTGTCGGCATTTCAAATCGTGCGGCGGTTGCGCGATGCAACATGCCGCCGATCCGTTTGTCGCAAGCTGGAAAGCCGAGATCGTAACGCGCGCGTTGTCGGCACATGGGATTGCAGTGGATATTCGCGCAGTTCATACTTCGCCGGCGCAATCACGCCGCCGCGCCAAGTTCGCGGGTAAACGGACCAAGAATGGTGCGCTGGTCGGGTTTCACACGCGCGCGTCGGATACGATTATTTCGGTGCCTGACTGCCAGCTTTTGCTGCCTAGTTTGCGCGCTGCCCTTCCGTCGCTTGAAGAACTGACGGTTCTTAGCGCCTCTCGCAAAGGCGAGATTGCGTTGACTGTTACGGATAGTCCGGCTGGCCTTGATGTCTGGGTCGAATCTGACAAACCACTGGATGGTCCTTTGCGGATTACGTTGGCTGAATTTGCCCAACGTCACGGGTTTGCCCGCTTGGCGTGGGGTGATGAACCTGTCGTGACGATAAATCCGCCGACGCAACAGTTCGGACGTGCAAGCGTTGTGCCACCTGCAGGCGCGTTCTTGCAAGCCACGCGGGATGGTGAAGCGCAGTTATTGGCCGCTGCCCGCGAAGCGACCGATGGTGCTGATCGAATCCTTGATCTGTTCGCAGGTTGCGGGACATTCACGCTGCCCTTGGCCGAAGACGCCGCGGTAACCGCGGTAGAAAGCAGCGGACCAATGTTGGTGGCGCTGGATCAGGGGTGGCGCCGCGCGCAGGGCCTGAAGCTGATCAAGACAGAAACCCGCGATTTGTACCGCCGCCCACTTGAACCGGATGAGCTGCGCCATTTTGATGCGGCCGTGATTGATCCGCCGCGTGCGGGCGCGCAGGCGCAGATCGCGACGCTTGCGGTTTCGACCGTCCGTAAGATTGCGATGATTTCCTGCAACCCGATTACCTTTGCGCGGGACGCCAAGGTTTTGATTGATGCAGGGTTTGCGATCCAATGGATTGACGTCGTTGATCAGTTTCGCTGGTCACCGCACGTCGAAGTCGCCGCGTCCTTCACCCGGTCGTGAGCGCATCGTGCCGCAAGCATTCCTAGGCGGCGCACGAAATCTGGTGTATGCATTTCCCAAATAGCAAAGACCAAAGAGCGGGCATGTGGGCGAATGTTAAATAGGCGAAATCTGATCGTTGGTGGTGCGTTGCTGGGTCTTGGGGCATGCGCGACGACCAAGTTCCGGACTTATGACGGCCCCTCGGTAACAAGCATTGTCGTCTATAAAGAGCGTCGCCGCCTATATCTTATGAACGATGACGAGATATTGCGCGATTTTGAATTCGAGTTGGGCTTTGCCCCAGTCGGTCACAAGCAATACGAAGGTGACGGCCGCACGCCAGAGGGTGCCTACCGGATCAACCGGCGCAATCCCAACAGCGCGTTTTATCTGTCGATTGGTATTTCTTACCCTAACAACCAGGATCGCGCCGCCGCTGCCGCACTTGGCCGTCCACCCGGTGGGGATATCTTTATTCATGGCACGCCGGGCGCGGTGGGCGGAAACGATGACTGGACCGCTGGCTGCATCGCAGTCACAGACCGCGAGATGGAAGACATTTATTCAATGGTGCAGGACGGCACGCCGATCTTTATTCACCCGTAAAGACGGGTCGGCCTAGGTTCCCAGTACGAGCGTATACCAAATCTTGCCGTTGGCCTCTTGGTGCCACGCAAAGCCTATCTTGGAGGCGGCGCGATCAAGGATGACTTCACGCGTATCGGCCAGCTGCATCCATGCGGCAAGTGTCTCGAGCTCGGTCTCGTAGGTCTCGGAAATGGTTTCACCGAGTATCCGGCCCGTGTAGCCGACGCGAACGCCGCGATCCAATGCCGAAGACCCGTCAGAGCCAAAGTGCCAAGGGCGGTTTTGCACCGACATATCGCGTGAATGAGTCGCGGCGGCAGCATTCAGGCGCGCGTCCATGATGATCGGTGCCGCACCAGAGGCCTGTCGCAACGAATTAATGCCATCAAGCATCCGAAACTGCACGTCCGCAGCGTCTGCCGCGCCAATCCGGTAAATCTGCGGCAAGGGCAGCCCATCCGTGCCAATTGCGGGGCCTGTGGTGGTGGTGCAGGCCGCAACTAACGTGAGGAAAGCGATAAGAATGAAGGAAAGACGCAACATTTTGATACCCTGTATGTGGTTAAGCACTGCAATAGCCCTAACTGCGTTGCAGTTCAAACCCACATCGGCGCATTGACGCCAAAGTGAGCGGCTTTGAATTGCGAACTCTGCCAACAGGTCATAGTTATAGGACTTAAACGGTGTTCGGATCTGTTGGAGAGCAACACATGCATACGAAGAATCTCAAGGCGCTGACACGGCGAGGGTTCCTTGCCGGAACCGCTGCGGCTGTGGGCACGACGGCAATGGCGCAAACCGAGAATACAACCGAGCTTGAGGGCGACATCTCTCAGACGCTTCGTCGCAATATATCAAGTTTTCGGGCGCTGGACTGGCGACCCTATTTTGATGACCTGACCAATGGGGCGGTTCTTGTCGATACGCAATCGCGTGCGCTTCATTTTTGGAATGGGGACCAGAGTGTTTACAAGCTTTATCCAACGAGCGTACCCCTGACAGAAGACCTGACGCGCCGCGGCCGCACATCCGTTGTTCAAAAGGTTGAGGGCCCAAGCTGGCGGCCCACCCCGTCAATGCAAGAACGAAATCCCGAATGGCCCGACTATGTCGGCCCTGGCCCCGATAACCCGCTGGGTACCCACGCACTTTACCTTTCATGGACTTATTATCGAATCCACGGAACTCACGATACGCGCAAGATCGGCCGCAGATCGTCGAACGGTTGCATCGGCCTTTACAACGAACACATTGCCGAATTGTTCGGCATGACATCGGTCGGGACGCAAGTGTTGCTTATTTGACGACACCGCATGTCATTTTCGGGGCACCTTTTAAGCAAGCCTTTGCAATTTCGCTTGATTGCTGGTTTAGAATGTTTACGAGGTAAGACTTGGGTGCCTGCTGCCGTCCTCAATTGTTTTGGGAGCGGGCCAATACTGGAGATTATACAATGAAAAATATCGTTCTCGCCGCCGCATTTACTGCCGCAGCTTCGACCGCCTTCGCTGGCGGCATGTCTCAGCCAGTCATGGAAATGGAACCAGTCGTAATCATGGAAGAGGCCGCTGGTTCGTCTTCTTCCGCTGGTTTGATCATTCCACTGATCCTGATTGCTTTGATCGCAGCTGCTTACTAATAGCAGCAGATCAGTTTGATCTAAAGAAAAGGTCGCAAGCCAACGCTTGCGGCCTTTTTCTTTGTCTGATCAATACCGTCTAGTCGTCCACCCATCCACGCAGGTTCTGGGCGATGACACCTGACAATGCCGCAATATGTGCGGGGCTGTCATTAAGGCAGGGGATATAGGTGAAGTGCTCACCGCCTGCGTGCTCAAAGCTCTCTTTGATCTCTTCGTTGATCTCTTCTAAGGTTTCGATGCAATCGGCCGAAAAGGCAGGGGCGCAAACCGCGATGCTTTTCTTGCCTGATTCGGCCAATCGCGCGACTTCCTCCACGGTGTAGGGCTTAAGCCACTCTTCGGGGCCAAATTTGGATTGGAAGGTCGTTTTGATTTGCGTATCGTCCCAACCCAGCCGCTCCTTGAGCAGGCGCGTCGTTTTCTGACAATGGCAGTGGTAGGGGTCGCCCTCACGCAAATAACGCTCTGGCACACCGTGGTAAGAACAGACCAAAATATCGGGTTTCTTGTCCGCTTCGGCATAAGCCTTTTCTACCGACAGGGCGAGCGCATCAATATAGCCGGGATCGTCAAAATAGGGCGGCACGACCCGTGCGATTGGTTGCCACTTTTCTTTCATCAGCGCGCGAAAGAACGCGTCATTTGCGGTCGCTGAGGTGGCCCCTGCGTAATGCGGATAAAGCGGGAAAAACAGGATCTTCGTGCAGCCTGCCTCGGTCATCGCGCGCACTTTGGACTGCGTGGATGGGTTGCCGTACCGCATACAGAAATCGACCATAACATTATCGCCATAGCGCTGGGCCATTTCGACCCGTAACGCAGCGGTCTGCGCTTTGGTAATTGTCATCAGGGGGCTTTCATTGGCCTCTTCGTTCCAGATGGATCTGTAGGCGGCGCCGCTGGTAAAGGGCCGTTTCGTCAAGATCACCAATTGCAGGAGCGGCTGCCAGACCCACGCCGAATAGTCGATAACACGCTTGTCGGACAGAAATTCCCCAAGATAGCGCCGCATCGACCAATAGTCCGTGGCGTCTGGCGTTCCAAGGTTGGACACAAGCACACCGATTTTTTCAGCGGGTATCTTTGGGTGGTCAGCGGGGGCGTGAGCAGGGCAGGTAGCGGTCATAACGGGTGCGTCTTTCATAGGAACATCAATTATAGCGAGAGATAACGGGATAACGCCGCAGGTCAATCCTGCGATGGGTCAAGCTTGCTTTCGTTCGCGCCAAGAAAATCTGCAAGCCGGTGTTTCGCCGATCCGGGACGCAGGGGCTTTTGCTGGCTTTCATCAGGGGCCCAGCCAGTCAAAGTTACAACTTCGAACGTTGCTGGGACGCGGCCATCAGTATCACCAAAACTGTCGTGATAGATTTTAGCGGCAAGGCGCAGAACGTCTCGCCGTGTAAGGTTTCGCAAGCGTCCGGACATAACGTTGGTTTCGCCCATTGCGCGCAGGTCATGCATCAAGTGCGTTGCGCTGGCATAACTCACGTCGAACTTCGCGCCATCCGCTACCGGCAAAGTAAGCCCTGCGCGCTGCAACAGCCCGCCAAGATCGCGGATTTCTCCCATGGGGGCGATACGCGGCGAAAGCCCGCCGTGGATACGCGATTCGGCCTCTGCCAAAGCGCTGCGGAGTTCGTGAAGGGTTTGCCCGCCAAACAACGTCGCGATCAATAATCCGTCAGGGCGCAATGCGCGCCGCGCCTGAACCAACTGTCCAACGGGGTCATTGGCCCAATGAAGGGACAGGTGATGGATCACGATGTCATGTGCGCCGATATCAAGGTCGAGCGTGTCGTGATCAGGCACAACTGTCACATTTGGCAGGCGATTTGCCCAAACCTGTGGCCAACCAGTGACAACGGCTGGCGCTGTAAACGTTCTGTTAACCTCATTGAGTCTTTCCTGAACCTCGTCGGCGACCGCCGTTTGGAGAAAAAGCACAGGATCAGTGGCCGCGCGCTGGCGGCGATGGGCGAGGGCGCGGTGGTCAAAAAGAAGCGGGGCGTCTTGCATGACCCCGATGTAGGAGAGTTGGATGATAATGCAAAGCTTGATCCACCTTATCTATCCACCGCAATGCCTTGCGTGTGACGCCCTGACCGAAAGCGATTTTGCACTTTGTGGTGCCTGTTGGCGCGATACCGTCTTTATCGGCGGCTTGGTTTGCGACGCGTGTGGAACGCCATTGTTGGGTGAAGACACGGGCGAAAAGGAGCTATGCGACGATTGCATTTCCATTGCGCGACCATGGGACAGGGGCCGCGCGACCTTGATGTATCGCGATACGGGGCGGCAGCTTGTGCTGTCTTTGAAACATGGGGATCGTACAGACCTTGCCCGACCCGCGGGCCGATGGATGGCGCAAACCGCGCGTGATTTGATCCGTGAAGACACTGTGATCGTTCCGGTTCCGTTGCACTGGTCGCGGCTCTTGCGACGCAAGTATAATCAGGCGGCAGAACTGGCTTTTGCGCTGGGCAAGGTTGCGGGATGTGCGGTGTTGCCCGATGCCCTGATTCGCCACACCCGCACCCGCCCGCTTGAGGGGCATAGCCGCGATCAGAGGTTCGCAGCATTGCAAGGCACCATCAGCCCGCATCGCAAACGCGGAGCGGCATTGCAAGGCAAGCATGTGCTGATTGTTGACGACGTTATGACAAGTGGGGCCACCTTTGCCGCCACAACCGAAGGATGTCGCAGTGCAGGTGCGACGCAAATCGACGTGCTAGCCCTAGCCCGCGTTGCCAAGGATGCCTAAGTAAGTGCAATGCAGCACGAAAGGCTCCCGCATATGAAACAAGTCGAAATCTATTCCTCGCCGTTTTGCGGATATTGTCAGGCTGCCAAACGGCTGCTGAATGGCAAGGGCGTCGCCTTTGTTGAAGTGAACGTGTTTAGCGATCCCGACCGCAAGGCCGAGATGATTCGACGCGCCAATGGCGGGCGGACCGTTCCGCAGATATTTATTGGTGGCGAACATGTTGGCGGCAGCGACGAGATGCACGCGCTTGAGAGAGCGGGTAAGCTTGATGCGCTTCTGGCGGCGTGAAGACAGCACTTCTCCAGCTATGTTCTTCCGACGATCCTGGCGACAACGCTGCCGCTGTCATAGATATGATGCGAGATGCTGCGGATCGCGGCGCCCAACTTATCTTGACGCCTGAAGTGACCAACTGCGTGTCGCTTGAGCGTGCCCATCAAGGGGCGGTCTTGCGCCCTGAAGATGATGATCCAACCCTTGCCGCTCTTCGCACCGAGGCGCGCGCGTTGGGTATTTGGTTGGCGATTGGATCACTTGCCCTACGCACCGATGATCCGCGGGGTCGGTTCTCGAACTGTTCCTTTCTTATCTCGCCCCATGGCGCTGTTATTGCGCGCTATGAAAAGATTCACATGTTCGATGTGCAGGTCACCGAGCAGGAAACATTTTGCGAATCCGCAGCATTTCGCCCGGGCGATCGTGCCGTGTTGGCCAAAACACCATTTGGTAAAATCGGCATGACAATCTGTTATGACCTCCGGTTTCCGCATCTTTTTCGCACGCTGGCCCAAGCCGGTGCAGATATCTTGCTGGTTCCAGCGGCGTTTTCACCCGTTACGGGTGCCGCCCATTGGGAGACGCTTTTGCGCGCCCGTGCCATTGAAACAGGGTGTTTTGTGCTTGCCGCAGCCCAGACTGGAACCCATGACACGACTTGTGGCAAAGTGCGCCAAACCTATGGGCACAGCCTTGCGGTTTCACCTTGGGGCGAGGTGCTAAGTGACGCAGGCGACCAAATAGGCGTCACAATTGTTGATATTGACCTAACGGAAGTGGCACAAGCACGGCAACGCATTCCAGCGTTGACACACGACGTAGCCTTTGAGGGGCCAGATGACTGAAAAGACCAACAGCATTGCCGTATCGCTTTTTAGCGAGATTCTGACGGTCGATCAGTTGGCGCGTAACCGCGTTGCAAAAGCTTTGCCCAAGGGCATGGAGCTGTCGCATTTCTCCGTGCTGAACCACCTTGCGTATTCGCAGACCGAACGCACACCGGCCCAGCTTGCGCGCACGTTTCATCTGACGCGCGGCGCGATGACGAATACTTTGGGCAAGCTGGAATGGGCAGGCTGGGTGCATATCCGCCCTGATTGGGAAGATGCGCGCCGCAAGATGGTGTCGATCAGCCCCTCGGGCCTTGCTGCGCGCGATGCGGGTCTTGCGGTCATCGCCCCGCTTATCGCCAATGTCGTCAACAAAGTTGGCGCTGATAAAGTGCGATCTGTGCTGCCGATTTTGCGCGAACTTCGGCTTAAACTCGCGGCGGAAGAAACCTAGCTCGCGGGCCGCAGGCTGGCGGTGACATAATTCACCGACAAATCCCGATCCGAAATGCGCCATGTCCACGCCAGGGGGTTGAACTGGAACCCCTTGCGATCGACGGGGTTTAGTCCCGCCCCGCGCAGAAGATCGAACAATTCGTCCGGCGTGATGAATTTGTGCCACTCATGCGTGCCTTTAGGAAGCCAGCGCATCACCCATTCCGCCCCGATAATCGCCATCCCAAAGCTTTTGGGATTACGGTTGATGGTTGAACAAATATGCATCCCGTTCGGTTTTAACAGATCATGACACGCCGTGAGATAGGTAAGTGGATCAGCCACATGCTCCACGACCTCCATATTCAGAACGACGTCGAACTGTTCGCCATTATCCGCCATGGCCTCAGCGGTGGTATGACGATAATCAATTTTTAGCCCTGATTTTTCAGCGTGGGTTTGTGCCACGGGAATGTTCCCCCCGGCAGCATCCGCCCCGACAACGATTGCGCCAAGGCGTGCCATTGGCTCGCAAAGCAACCCGCCGCCGCAGCCGATATCGAGGATACGCAGGCCTTCAAAAGGCATGTCTGTTCCCAGATTGCGCCCAAATTCAGCGGCTATCTGCCGGGTTATGTAATCAAGCCGCGTGGGGTTCAGCATGTGCAACGGTTTGAACTTCCCATCCAAGTCCCACCATTCAGTCGCCATAGCTTCAAACTTGGCGATTTCAGCTGGATCGACGGTGTTACGCTCAGTTTGCATTGGGTATTCCCTCGTGACATCGGATTGGCATAGAATGCTCTTCTTAGAGGCTATATAGGGTAGTTATGGGCAAGGTCTCAGGTCAAAAGCGCGCGGTGACGCCACTTTATCCGCCAATTGATCCTTTTGATCAGCGGATGATGGAGGTGGGTGACGCCCATCGCGTTTATGTTGAACAATGCGGACGGCCAGATGGTATTCCGGTTGTTGTCTTGCATGGTGGACCTGGTGGCGGGTGCAGCCCGACGATGCGGCGCTATTTTGACCCCAATGTTTACCGGATCATTCTATTTGATCAACGGGGATGTGGTCGGTCAAGGCCACATGCCAGTGTCGCAGACAATACAACATGGCATCTTGTGCGCGATATCGAACTGATCCGCTCGACCCTTGGCATTGATCGCTGGATCGTCTTTGGCGGCAGCTGGGGCGCGACGCTGTCTTTGATCTATGGGCAGGAACACCCGGAACATACCGCAGCGCTGATTTTGCGTGGCGTGTTCTTGATGACGCAGCCGGAGCTTGACTGGTTTTACGGTGGGGGTGCTGGGCAGTTTTGGCCTGATTTGTGGGAACGTTTCGTCAGCCTTGTGCCCGAAGACGAGCGCGGCAATTTGATTTTAGCCTATAACAAGCGCCTTTTCTCAGGCGATCCAGCGCAAGAAATTCGGTTCGCGCGTGCGTGGGCAACGTGGGAAAATGCCTTGGCGTCGGTGAGTTCGAATGGCCTCACAGGCGATAGCCCCGCTGAGTATGCGCGGGCATTTGCGCGGCTTGAAAACCACTACTTTCAGAACGCAGGGTTTTTGTCTGAAGACCAGCAAATTATGGCGCGGTTGGACCGGATCAAGGGCATTCCTGGCGTGATCGTTCAGGGTCGCTATGACATGATTTGCCCGCCGCATTCCGCCTATGAATTGGCAAAACAATGGCCCAAGGCAAGGCTTGAACTGATTGGGCAAGCCGGCCATGCCCTGTCGGAGCCGGGCATCACGGCTGAGCTGATCTGCACGATGGATGCCATCGGACAGGATCGCACAGCGCTGGGCCTTTAGGGTTTACAAGAAATTATAAGCAGCTACGATCCAGTTAAATAGACGGGGATCAAGAAGACTTGGACACAGTCCTAAGAATAATCCTGCAACGCTTGGCGCTTGGGCTTGTTACGCTTCTGGTGGTCTCGATCGTTATTTTTGTAGCGGTCAACCTGCTGCCCGGTGATTTTGCCGAACTCATTCTTGGGCAGGGTTCGACGCCCGAAGCGGTAGCGTCGATCCGTCGTGATCTTGGGCTGGATCAGCCGATGGTCGCGCGGTATTTTCAATGGCTTAGCGGGATGGTGACTGGTGATCTTGGCACGAGCTTCGCCCAGTTGAACTTTCAAACCAACCTTGGTGGTGCGGGCGGTGTAACCGTCATCGAACAGATTGCGCCACGCTTTTCCAACACGTTGTTTCTAGCGGGCGTGACGGCGATGATCGCTGTGCCAATTTCGCTGATACTGGGTGTGCTTGCAGCGCTTTACCGCAATTCGGCGTTCGACAAAGCGACCAACATTTTCACCCTTAGCAGCGTCAGCAGCCCAGAATTCTTTATGGCGTATCTGTTGATCCTTTTCTTGGCAGTGCTCAACCCGATTTTGCCTAGCCTGTCCAATATTTACGATGGCATGGCATTCAGTGACCGGCTCAACAAATCGCTGTTGCCTGCATTGACCCTGACCCTTGTCGTTATGGCGCAAATGATGCGGATGACGCGGGCTGCGATCATTAACTTGCTTGCTTCGCCCTACATCGAAATGGCGCGCCTCAAGGGTATCTCACCGATCCGCGTGATCGTGCGGCATGCACTACCGAACGCGCTTGCACCAATTATCACCGTTATTGCGCTGAACCTCGCATATCTGATCACCGGCGTTGTCGTGGTCGAGGTGGTGTTCGTGTATCCCGGCATTGGCCAGTTGTTCGTCGACAGCGTGAAAATTCGCGATATTCCGGTGGTGCAGGCCTGCTGTTTGATCTTTGCCGCTGCGTATATCTTGTTGAACCTGACTGCTGATATCTTGGCGATCATCAGCAATCCCCGTTTGAGGCATCCGAAATGACCTGGTGGATGTGGATCATTGTGGCGCTTGTCGTCATGGGTGGAATTGCTTGGGCGATGCGCGCTGTTGGTCAAATGGCAACAGGAAACGCACCCGCGTTCCGCGATATGCCGTTCGGGGTGGCTTATGGCTACGTCATCGGCGTGGCGTTTCTAGCGGTGGTCGTTTGGGCGTATTTACAAAGTATGAGCGCCGAAACTGCGGTCGCCAACAAATTCTACTTTGTCGGGCGCGCCGTCGAAGGCGTCATCATGTTTTCTATCGCGGCCTATCTGTTCCGCATGCTGGGTCGCGCCGTTGGCACTTATTGGACACGCAAGATGTTTCGCTCGATGCCTCTGACGGCAGCGTTCGGAATTCTCGTCATGCTGATTTACGCTTTCGTCGCGATTTTCGCGGGGCTGCTCGCCCCATACGGTCAGGCTGAAATCTTGCCGTTCGCCAATATTGTGCCTGGCGGAAACCCGGCGTTGGGCGGCGATCCGAATCATATTATGGGCACCGACCAGATTGGTCGCGATATCCTAAGCCGCTTGATTTATGGCGCGCAGAACACGGTCGGTATTGCTTTTGTCACGACCTTGCTGGCGTTCTTTATCGGGTCGTCCCTTGGGTTCCTTGCGGCGACGCTGGGCGGCTGGCTTGATCAACTTCTGTCCCGTACGGTGGATGTTCTGATGGCGATCCCGTCGCTTATCTTTGCATTGCTGTTGATGACAATCGCCAGTGTTTGGGCGCCGCAACTGGGTATTCCGCTGACCTACTTCATGGTTTTGATCATCGCCGTGATCGACAGTACGCGCGTGTTCCGATTGGCCCGTGCCGTTGGCGCGAACATCGTTGTTATGGACTATATCGAGGCTGCGAAACTGCGCGGCGAAG
Organism: uncultured Octadecabacter sp.; assembly: GCA_937891785.1. Taxonomy (GTDB): domain Bacteria; phylum Pseudomonadota; class Alphaproteobacteria; order Rhodobacterales; family Rhodobacteraceae; genus SW4. The sequence continues at coordinate 26,122 of CALAGN010000071.1, read as the reverse complement.
GACTTGGTTATCTTGTGTTCAAGGAAATCCTGCCAAACGCCACGGCACCCCTGTTGGCCGAATTTGGCCTGCGTTTCTGCTTTGTGTTCCTGACGATCGCGGCACTGTCTTTCCTTGGTGTCGGCATTCAGCCGCCGCTGGCTGACTGGGGCACGATGGTGCGCGATAGCGCGGCCTTCATTAATTACGCCGCCTTTGCGCCGACCGCTGCATTGCCGCCACTGCTGGCCGCCGGTGCGATTGCCTTGCTGACCGTTGGTGTCAACTTTGTTGTCGACTGGATGCTGCAGAAAACATCAGGGCTGAAAGAATGACCGATCAACTGCTGAAAATTCGTGGCCTCAAGATCGAAGGCCGCTCTGACGAAACGTGGAATCCGATCATCAATGGTGTAGATCTTGACCTGAAAAAGGGCGAAGTACTGGGCCTGATCGGCGAAAGTGGCGCGGGTAAGTCGACTATTGGGTTGGCTGCGATGGGGTTCACCCGTGATGGCGTGCGTATCTCTGAAGGCTCGGTTGTATTTGATGGGGTTGATCTCGTTACGGCCTCGGCCAAGGTCAAGCGGGGCCTGTTGGGTAAGCGGATCGCCTATGTCGCACAGTCGGCCGCCGCCAGCTTTAACCCCGCCCACCGCATAATTGACCAACACACCGAAGCGCCGACGCAGCATCACGTTATGTCTCGCGCTGAGAGCACTGCGGACGGGATTGAGCTATACCGCAAACTACGTCTGCCCGACCCCGAAAACATCGGGTTTCGTTATCCCCATCAGGTGAGTGGCGGCCAGTTGCAACGCGCGATGACAGCGATGGCAATGTCATGTCGCCCCGATCTGATCATTTTTGATGAACCAACGACGGCGTTGGATGTGACGACCCAAATCGAGGTATTGGCCGCGATCCGCGAGATCGTCGAAGAATATGACACCGCTGCGATTTATATCACGCACGACCTGGCGGTGGTTGCGCAGATGGCCGATACGATCAAAGTGCTCCTGCGCGGCGATGAAGTGGAAGAGGCCGACACCCGCACGATGCTGTCCGCCCCGACGCAAGATTACACCAAAAGCCTTTGGGCTGTCCGTAGCTTTGAGCGGCCGCGAAAACCTGCTGTCGTCAGCGGGGCTGTGCCTGTTGTTTCCGTGCGCAAGATCCAAGCATCTTATGGCAAGATCAAAGTCCTGCACGATGTCAGTTTTGATATTCACGCGGGACGCACAGTTGCCGTAGTTGGCGAGAGCGGATCTGGCAAATCCACCGTTGCACGTTGTATCACGGGCCTTTTGCCGCCGAGCGTGGGCGAGATCGCCTTTGATGGCGATGTCCTACCCGGCGATTATCGCAAGCGCCCAAAGGATCAGTTGCGTCAGGCCCAGATGATCTACCAGATGGCCGACACGGCCCTCAATCCGCGCAAGACGATTGGCCAGATTATCGGGCGGCCCGTGCAGTTTTATACCGGCCTTACAGGTAGTGACCGCCGTCGCCGAGTTGACGAATTGCTTAACCAGATCGAGCTTGAACCAAGCGAGTATTTCAACCGCCTTCCGTCGGAATTGTCGGGTGGTCAAAAGCAGCGTATCGGTATCGCGCGCGCACTGGCCGCTGAGCCGAAGTTCATTATTTGCGATGAAGTAACCAGCGCACTTGATCAGCTTGTTGCCGAAGGAATCTTGCGCCTACTGGCCGACCTTCAGGACAAACTTGGCCTTTCGTATATGTTTATCACGCACGACCTTGCGACGGTGCGCGCGATTGCTGACGAAGTGGTCGTGATGAAAGAAGGACGTGTCGTTGAGCAGGGCGAAAAGACAGCTATGTTCCTGCCGCCACACCACGCCTACACTGACCTTTTGCTATCTTCTGTGCCTGAAATGGACCCAGACTGGCTTGATAATCTTCTCACGGAACGCGGAATTGATAACATCGGTGATGCTGCAGTTGATAAGATGTAAACGAATCGCTCTGCAAAGAAAGAGCGACGAAATGACCAAAACAGGGAGACTATAATGCAAAATATTAACAGACGCGGACTTCTAAAAACCGGTGTCGCAGCCGGTGTGTTGGCTGCCACAGGCCTGCCACTTCGTGCTCAGATGACACGCGGCGGCAAGCTGACCGCGGGTCTGTCCGGTGCCAATACCAGCGATAGCTGGGATGCGCGGACCCACTCGGACATCTTCATGATCGCATGCTGTCAGGGCGCAGTGTTTGACAGCCTGACCGAAGTTTCTGCCGATGGTAGCCTTATTGGCGAATTGGCTGAAAGCTGGGAAGCCACAGCAGACGCCAAGACTTGGACGTTCAATCTGCGTCAGGGTGTAACCTTTCACAACGGCAAGACGTTTGGCGCGGATGACGTGATCGAATCCCTGCAGATGCACCTTGGCGAAGAATCGAAATCTGCTGCAAAGCCGATCGTCGAAGCCATCTCCGAGATGATCAAAATCACTGATTATCAGGTGCAGTTCGTGCTTGCCTCTGGCAACGCCGACTTCCCATATCTGATGTCGGACTATCATATCATGATGTATCCAGCCGGCATGATCGAAGAGGCCATCGCCAGCGGTATCGGTACAGGCCTTTATCAGGTTCAGTCGTTTGATCCCGGTGTGCGCATGACTGCAACACGTTTTGCAGACCACTACAAAGGCGATAGCGCCGGTTTCTTTGACGAGATCGAATATATCGCGATCAACGACAATACGGCTCGCATGAATGCGCTGATGACTGGTCAGGTTGATGCGGTCAACCGGGTCGACTTTAAGGTCGAAGCGCTGCTGAACGCTAACCCGAACGTTAGAATTCAGGAAGTGACTGGCAACCAGCACTATACCTTCCCGATGCTGACGGGTTCCGCACCGTTCAATGACGTGAATGTTCGCAAAGCGCTCAAGTATGGCGTGAACCGTCAGGAAATGGTGGACAAAATCCTGCTTGGGCACGGTCAAGTCGGTAACGACACCCCGATCGGACCTGCAAACCCCTACTATGTCGAAATGGAACAGCTGGAGTACGATCCGGATCAAGCAAAGTTCTATTTGCAGCAGGCTGGCCTCGATTCGCTTGATGTTGATCTGTCAGCGTCAAACGCAGCGTTCGAAGGTGCGGTCGATGCGGCCCAGCTTTATCAGGCGTCTGCCGCTGGGTCTGGCATCAACATCAATGTCATTCAGGAACCAGCTGACGGCTACTGGTCCAACGTCTGGCTGAAAAAGCCTTGGTGTGCATCTTACTGGTCGGGTCGTGCGACCGAAGACTGGATGTTCTCGACTGCCTATGAGGCCGGCGCGCCTTGGAACGACAGCCAGTGGGATCACCCCCGCTTCCAAGAACTGCTGTTGTCTGCCCGTGCTGAACTGGATAGCGCCAAACGCGCGGAGCAGTATGGTGAAATGCAGATGATCCTGCGTGACGAGGGTGGTGTTATCATTCCAATGTTCGCCAACTACGTTCAGGGTCTCGGCACGTCGATCCAGACACCTGAAACAGTGGGCAACCTCTGGCAGATGGACAACGGCCGTATGGCCGAGCGTTGGTCCAAGGCTTAGTACTAACCGACTCAGATAAACGAAAAGCCCCGCCATTAGGTGGGGCTTTTTGTATTAGGCAGCAGCACTAGGTTCGACGATCCGCCTTTTCATGGTGCGCATCATCACTAGATACATGAGCGCCACACCGCACAGGATTGATCCTGTCCCAACTGCCATTATCAGTCCGTACTCCATGGAATTTCTCCGTTTATGTTTGGTCCGCTGGTACAGTTAACGGGCGATTGCGGCGGCTTTCGGACCGAGTTGGCATTCCCCTTGCAGACTCAGGCGAACCGGCCTATATCGACCATCAACAGCGGCGCGCTGGCTTCCACCCCCAGCGCCCACCGAAATTCCAACGGGCCGCGCGCCCGTTTTTTTGTGCTTAATGACCAGCCTATCGGAGAGAACTTGTCTGACTTGATCGCCAAAGCGGCTATTGACCGCCGTATCGCCGAAATCATAGCCCCCCCGATTGAGGATATGGGTTATGAGTTGGTGCGCGTGCGCCTGATGACGGGCAAGGAAAGCACGCTTCAGATCATGGCGCAGAAGCCTGATGGCACGATCGAAGTTGACGATTGTTCAGAAATTAGCACCGCCGTAAGCGCCGTGCTGGACGTCGAAGACCCGATCGTCGAGGCATATACGCTTGAAGTTAGCAGCCCCGGTATCGACCGCCCGCTGACCCGGTTAAAGGATTTTGACCAGTGGGAAGGCTTTGAAGCCAAGCTCGAAACCGACGAACTGATAGGCGGACGTCGCCGCTTTAAGGGCCAGCTTTCCGGCACCGAGGGCGACGAAGTTCTGATCGCAATCGTAGAACATGGTGAAGCCATAACAATCGGTCTGAAATTCGATTGGCTGACCGAAGCTAAACTTGTGCTGACGGATGAACTGATCCGTGATGTATTGAAGGGCCGCAAAGATGCGGGCCAAATTGACGAAAAACAATTCGATGAAGTCCAGACCATCGTAGATGGAACTGACGAGGAGAACGACTGATGGCTATTACTTCTGCTAACCAGCTTGAGCTTTTGCAAACCGCTGATGCGGTCGCACGCGAAAAGATGATCGACCCGAATTTGGTCGTCGAAGCGATGGAAGAATCTCTCGCCCGTGCCGCGAAATCCCGCTACGGCGCAGAAATGGACATCCGTGTTCATATCGACCGTAAGACTGGCAAGGCGACGTTCACCCGCGTGCGCACGGTTGTCGACGAGGAAGAGCTTGAGAACTATCAGGCCGAATTCACAGTGGCCCAAGCCAAAGAATACATGGATAGCCCCGAGGTTGGACAGGAATTCATCGAAGAAGTACCGCCCGTTGAAATGGGTCGTATTGCGGCCCAATCCGCCAAGCAGGTTATCTTGCAAAGGGTCCGCGAAGCCGAGCGTGATCGTCAATACGAAGAATTCAAAGACAGGGCTGGCACGATCATCAACGCGCTGGTCAAGCGCGAGGAATACGGCAACGTCATCGTTGATGTGGGTTCCGGCGAAGCAATTCTGCGCCGCAACGAAAAGATCGGTCGCGAGGCGTACCGCCCCAATGATCGTATTCGTTGCTACATCAAAGAAGTGCGCCGCGAACAGCGCGGTCCGCAGATCTTCCTGAGCCGCACCGACCCGCAGTTCATGGTTGAATTGTTCAAGATGGAAGTTCCCGAAATCTACGAGAACATCATCGAGATCAAAGCTGTGGCCCGTGACCCCGGTTCGCGTGCAAAGATTGCCGTAATTTCCTATGACAACAGCATCGACCCTGTTGGTGCCTGTGTGGGTATGCGTGGTAGCCGCGTGCAGGCGGTTGTGAATGAATTGCAGGGCGAAAAGATTGACATCATTCCTTGGAATGAAGATATGCCGACCTTCCTTGTGAACGCGTTGCAGCCGGCGGAAGTGTCAAAAGTTGTTCTGGACGAAGAAGCCGGAAAAATCGAAGTTGTCGTTCCAGCAGAGCAGTTGTCACTGGCGATTGGTCGTCGTGGTCAAAACGTGCGTCTGGCATCCCAGCTCACCGGTCTCGATATCGACATCATGACCGAGGAAGAAGAATCTAAGCGCCGTCAGGCTGAATTTGAAATCCGCACAAAGCTGTTCATGGACAAGCTGGACTTGGACGAATTCTTTGCGCAATTTCTGGTGTCCGAAGGGTTTACCAACCTCGAAGAAGTCGCCTATGTCGAAGTTGACGAACTGCTGGTGATCGACGGCGTTGATGCGGATACAGCGAACGAATTGCAGGCCCGTGCACGCGATGTTTTGGAAGCCGCAAACAAGGCCGCCCTTGATCACGCCCGCGAGTTGGGTGTCGAGGACAGCCTTGTTGCATTCGAAGGCCTGACGCCCCAAATGCTCGAGGCGCTTGGCGAAGATGGCGTGAAAACGCTGGAAGATTTCGCAACCTGCGCTGACTGGGAACTGGCCGGTGGCTGGACGACAGAAAAGGGCGAACGCGTCAAAGACGAAGGCGTGCTAGAAAAATTCGAAGTCTCGCTTGAAGAAGCACAGGACATGGTCATGACCGCCCGCGTTATGCTGGGTTGGGTTGATCCTGCCGATCTGATTGCTGTCTCAGGCGACGACGCAGAAGAACTGGAGGCGGAGGCCTGATCGTAGGCCTTCGAGGGCACGAAATGGCACGAGGTGGTCAATCCAAAAACCGCGACGAAGCGGAACGTAAGTGCATCGTCACGGGCGAGGTCCAGCCAAAATCTGGGCTGATCCGGTTTGTCGTTGGCCCGGACGATATGGTGTTTGCCGATGTATTCGACAAACTGCCGGGCCGTGGGATGTGGGTGACTGCTGAACGTGCCGTGCTTGAAAAGGCGGCCAAGGGACAGTTTTCCCGGTCCGCAAAACAGCCAGTGAACGTGCCCGAAAACCTTGTGGAAGAGGTTGAGCGGCAACAGGTGCGCCGCGTTGTTGACCTGATCGCTATGGCACGAAAAGCCGGATATGCAGTCTGTGGATTCGAAAAAGTAAAAAGCTGGCTGGCAGGTGGCGCGCGGGTGCGTGTCTTGATGCAAGCCAGCGATGGGTCCGAGCGCGGTAAAGCCAAGCTGTGGACCCCAGAAGGTGCCCGATTCTTTGGTTGCTTGACCGCGCAGGAATTGGGTTTGGCATTTGGGCGTCAAAGTGTGATACATGGCGCGCTAGCGACTGGTGGACTCGGCAACCGTGTTGTAGAGGAAGCCACAAAGCTAAGAGGCTTACGCGAGATTGACGGCGGCGAGGGTGCCTCCGGGAAGGATATAGTAGCTAAATGAGCGATAACGACGGTAAAAAACCACTTGGTCTAGGCGGATCGCGTCCTGCGAACGTCAAGCAAAGCTTTAGCCACGGGCGCACCAAGAACGTCGTGGTTGAGACCAAGCGCAAGCGCGTTGTGGTCCCCAAGCCTGGCGCCATAAAACCTGCGATTTCGGGTGGAACACCGATGGGCGGTGATCCGTCCAAGCGGCCTGCTGGCATCTCGGACGTAGAGCTCGAGCGCCGCATGAAGGCGTTGGCCTTGTCTAAGGTCCGCGAGGCCGAAGATACGGCCAAGCGTGAAGCTGAAGACAAAGCCCGCGCCGCCGAGCGCGAAGAGCGCCGTGCCGACGCCGAAGTCAAAGAGCGCGAAGAGCGCGAGCGCGAAGAAGCGCTGAAGGCCAAAGCAGAAGCCGAAGTTGAGGCCAAGCGTCAAGCCGAAGCTGCGGCCCAAGCTGCGGCAGCACCCGCCGCAGTTGTCGACTCCGAAGCAGCTGCTGCAAGAGGACCGACCCGTTCGGCCCCGCAGGCAGTCCCGCGCAAGAAAGAGGCTGACCGCGATCAACGCATTACGCGTAGCAAGGGCGCTGACGACAGCCGTCGCGCCGGTAAGCTGACGTTGAATCAGGCGCTGACAGGTGGCGAAGGTGGCCGTCAGCGGTCAATGGCCGCGATGAAGCGCAAGCAAGAACGTGCCCGCCAAAAGGCGATGGGCCAGAACGTCGAGCGCGAAAAGGTTATGCGCGACGTGAAGCTGCCCGAGGTAATTACTGTGTCAGAATTGGCTATCCGGATGTCCGAGAAGGTGTCCGACGTTGTGAAATCGCTGATGAACAGCGGCATTATGGCGACGCAGAACCAATCAATTGACGCGGATACCGCCGAACTGATAATCGAAGAATTCGGCCACAGGGTGGTCCGTGTTTCTGACGCTGACGTCGAAGACGTGATCACCAAGATCGTTGAGGATCCAAAGAACCTTAAGGATCGCCCACCTGTGGTCACGATTATGGGTCACGTTGACCACGGTAAGACCTCGCTGCTTGACGCTATCCGCCATGCAAAGGTTGTCGCTGGTGAAGCCGGCGGAATTACGCAGCATATCGGTGCCTATCAGGTGACGACCGACACAGGTGCAGTTCTGACCTTCCTTGATACGCCCGGCCACGCGGCGTTTACGTCGATGCGTGCCCGTGGCGCCCAAGTTACCGACATTGTTGTTCTGGTCGTTGCTGCTGATGACGCAGTCATGCCGCAAACCATCGAGGCGATTAATCATGCGAAGGCGGCAAATGTGCCGATGATCGTGGCGATCAACAAAATGGACCGTCCGGGAGCCAATGCCACCAAGGTTCGCACCGATTTGCTGCAACATGAAGTCGTCGTCGAAAAGATGTCTGGTGAAGTGCAAGATGTCGAAGTGTCGGCCATCACTGGGCAAGGCCTTGATCAACTACTTGAGGCAATTGCCTTACAAGCGGAACTTCTTGAGCTTAAAGCCAACCCAGATCGCGCTGCCCAAGGCGCCGTGATCGAGGCGCAGTTGGACGTGGGCCGCGGCCCTGTCGCAACCGTGCTCGTGGAAACAGGTACGCTGCGCCAAGGCGATATCTTTGTTGTCGGTGAGCAGTGGGGCAAAGTCCGCGCGCTGATCAACGACAAAGGCGAGCGCATCAAAGAAGCTGGCCCCTCTGTTCCTGTCGAAGTTCTTGGACTTAATGGCACGCCCGAAGCTGGGGACGTGCTGAACGTAACATCGACCGAAGCGCAGGCACGCGAGATTGCGGAATACCGTGCGAACGCCGCTAAAGAGAAACGCGCAGTAGCGGGTGCTGCTGTGACGCTTGATCAATTGATGGCAAACGCCAAAGCCGATAAGAACGTGTCTGAACTGCCGATCCTTGTGAAAGGTGACGTGCAGGGCTCGACCGAAGCGATCGTTCAGGCGATGGCAAAAATTGGTAACGACGAAGTCCGCGTCCGGGTTTTGCATTCCGGTGTGGGCGCGATCACAGAAAGCGATATCGGTCTGGCGGAAGCCTCTGGTGCACCGGTGATCGGCTTTAACGTGCGTGCAAATGCATCAGCACGTCAGTCGGCGAACCAGAAGGGTGTCGAGATCCGCTATTACTCGATCATCTATGATCTTGTGGACGATATAAAAGCTGCAGCTTCTGGCCTGCTGTCTGCCGAAATCCGTGAAAAGTTCATCGGTTATTCGACGATCAAAGAAGTGTTCAAAGTGACCGGTATCGGTAAAGTCGCCGGTTGTCTGGTGACCGAGGGCGTGGCGCGCCGTTCCGCTGGTGTGCGTTTGCTGCGCGATGATGTGGTGATCCACGAAGGCACGCTTAAGACGCTCAAGCGTTTCAAGGACGAAGTGCCCGAAGTGCAGTCCGGCCAGGAATGCGGCATGGCGTTTGAAAACTACGAAGACATTCGCGCCGATGATGTTATTGAGATTTTCGAGCGCGAAGAGGTCGAGCGCAATCTGTAACGAGATACGATTATAAAGAACAAAAAGGGGACGCTTTGGTGTCCCCTTTTGCACTCATTGCCTTCAAATGTCCGGTTGCCAACATTTACAACAATCCCGCCGAAAACCTTAAAGCCAGTCCCGAATGATTGGAATCAGCGGAATATCGGCGGGTGGCATGGGGTAACTTCGCAGATCATGGGCACGGACCCACACGAGCGTCTGCCCCTCGCGCGCGATTGGTGTCCCCTCCCATTTGCGGCAGGCAAATAGCGGCATTAAAAGGTGAAAGTCGTCATATGCGTGGCTGGCAAAAGTAAGTGGTGCAAGGCAGGACTGCCAAGTATCGATGCCCAGTTCCTCTTGCAGCTCGCGGATCAGGGCAGCTTCGGGGGTTTCGCCCTTTTCAACCTTGCCGCCTGGAAATTCCCAAAGCCCGGCCATCGATTTGCCTTCCGGGCGTTGCGCCAGCAGAACGCGCCCGTCCACGTCGATCAACGCGACCGCGCTTACAAGAATGGTTTTCACGACCGGTAATCTGCGTTGATCTGGATATAACCGTGCGTCAGATCGCAAGTCCAGACTGTCGCCATTCCGCCCGCTAGCCCCATATCGACCGAGATACAGAGGTCTTGCTGCTTCATGTAATCGGCACCGGCCTTTTCCGCGTAGTCAGGCGAAACCCAACCGTTTTCGGCCACAACAATATCGCCAAAGCGGATCGTCAGCTTGTCACGATTAGCCTGTGCACCAGATTTACCAACGGCCATCACGATCCGGCCCCAGTTGGGGTCTTCGCCAGCAATTGCGGTCTTAACCAACGGGCTATTCGCGATTGCCAGGCCAACCTTGCGGGCATCTGCGTCCGTGGCCGCACCGCTTACACGCACCTCGACAAATTTTGTCGCACCTTCACCATCGCGCACCACAAGATGGGCAAGATCAAGCATCACATCGTGAAGCGCTTGGGCAAAGGCCGCGCTCTCGCCTACGTCAACGCCTGATGCGCCTGTGGCACCCATCAGCAGGGTATCGGAGGTTGATGTATCGCTGTCGACGGTGATGCAGTTAAACGTCTGATCAGTGAGCGTGCCCAGCAGGGACTGCAGCGCGCTTTGACTGATCACGGCATCGGTAAAGATATAGACAAGCATCGTCGCCATATCCGGCGCTATCATCCCTGACCCTTTGGCGATGCCTGCGATCCTTACGGGCCTGCCGTCGATCGTCACCGTGCGGCCACTGCCTTTGGCAAATGTATCAGTGGTCATGATTGCCTGCGCGGCACCTTCGATGCCATCCGCATCAAGCGCGCTGTTCAGGTCGGCGAGTTTGACGGTGATTCGGTCGTGGGGCAGCGGTTCGCCAATCACCCCGGTCGAGGACGTAAAGACGCGGTGATTTTCGACGCCAGTGGCGTCAGACACTGCCGCGACAATAGCTGCGACCGAGGTGTCACCAGCGCTTCCGGTAAAGGCGTTTGAATTGCCGGAATTCACAAGAAATGCCGCACGCCCCTCCCCGCCAAATTTTATCTTTGTTTCGCAATCCAAAACAGGGGCCGAACGGGTCGAGGACCGTGTAAAGACACCGGCCACGACCGATCCTTCGGCCAGCTCAACAAGCATCACATCGGTTCGACCTTTGTATCGCACCCCCGCCGCCACAGCAGCAAAACGGACACCATCAATGGTCGGTAGGTCTGGAAAGCCTGCCGGGGCGAGGGGCGATAGGGTCATTTCAATTAGTCCTTCAGCAAATCGAGGTTGATCAGCAACTCGGGATCAAATGCGCCTTCGTCAGGGAGCGCGATCTCGGCCGCTTCCTGAAGCTCGGCCAAGCGGGTTTCGATCGCATCAGATTGCAGCGCGCCGGTCAGCTCTTCGCGCATGGAATCAAGTGTAGGCAATTCCTGTTCGCGCGTTTCGTTGAGCTTGATGACGTGCCAGCCAAACTGAGTCTCCACAGGGTTTGACACATCGCCGGCTTCAAGCGACATCACGGCTTCTTCGAACGGCGCGACCATCATACCCGCACTGAACCAGCCCAAATCACCACCGTTGGGGCCAGATGGACCCGTTGAAACGTTGCGCGCGGTCTCTGCGAAATCAGCACCGCCGTCGATGTCGGCCTTCACGGCCAGCGCCTCTTCCTCGGTTTCGACCAAGATGTGTGCCGCACTAAATTCCGTAGCGGGTGCTGCATCAGCAAACTGTGCGTCATAGGCGGCCTGTAGCGCCACTTCAGACACTGCAGTTTCTGTGATTTCGGTAATTACCTCACCAGCGCGCAGGCTCCGCGCCTCGTTTGCTAGCGCAATGGCGACGCGGGAAGGTTCAACCTCAAGCTGGTCAGCCAAAAGTTGCTGTTGGATCAGCTGTTCAAGGATCCCTTCGAACAAAACATCGTTGGGCAGTGCCTGATATTGCTGCGGAAGCTGCGCGCGCGTGATGATCATCTCGCCCAACGTAATGGCTGTGCCGTTCACTGTCGCAACGACGTCACTGGCGCTTTGGGCCTGTGCAGAGGTGGTAAGAACAAGTGCGAGAGCCGCGGAGGCCAGAAATTTCGCCTTAAAGTGCATATTAACGATCCCTTGATGGGCCACGCGAGCGCGTGACGTTGACAGTGTGTATGCGGCCCCTTACATCGCTCTATGGTCCTTAGGGGGCCGGTCTTGGCGCCATTTCTAGGGGCCATGCCCGACAGGGGCAACCAACCTCCTCATTATTTGACCAAGGCAGGCGTCGGAGAGAACATGCTGGGAATCGGAACTATTGCCAAGAAGGTGTTTGGCACACCCAATGACCGCAAGATCAAGGCGACGCGCCCGCTGATCGAGCAGATCAACGCGCTTGAGCCAGAGTCTGAAAAGCTCAGCGATGAGGGCATCAAAGCCAAGACCGAGGAACTGGCAAAACGTGCCATGTCCGGCGAGCATCTGGATGCGATCCTGCCCGAGGCCTTTGCCAACTGTCGTGAAGCCGCCAAGCGCGCGTTGGGCCTGCGGGCCTTTGACACGCAGTTGATGGGCGGGGTCTTTCTGCACCAGGGCAACATTTCCGAGATGAAGACAGGCGAAGGTAAAACCTTGGTCGCGACCTTCCCAGCGTATCTGAATGCGCTCACGGGCAAAGGCGTGCATATCGTCACGGTCAACGACTATCTAGCCAGACGCGATGCCGAGTGGATGAGCAAGGTCTATGGCGCGCTGGGCCTGACGACGGGTGTTATCTATCCGCGCCAACCCGATGACGAGAAAAAGGCCGCATACCTTTGCGATGTGACCTATGCGACAAACAACGAACTTGGCTTTGATTATCTGCGCGACAACATGAAGTCCGAATTGAGCCAGATGCACCAGCGCGACCACAATTATGCGATTGTGGACGAGGTTGACAGTATCCTGATCGACGAAGCACGCACGCCGTTAATTATTTCTGGACCTGCGGAGGACCGGAGCGAGCTTTATAAAACTATTGATCTGCTGATTCCGTTTCTGACCGACGAACACTTCACGCTTGATGAAAAAACCCGCAACGTAACCTTTACAGACGAGGGCAACGATTTCCTCGAGGACCGTCTGCATGCTGAAGGTATCTTGCCAATGGATCAGTCGCTTTATGATCCAGAAAGCACGACAATCGTTCACCACGTGAACCAAGGTTTGCGAGCTCACAAGCTGTTCACGCGCGACAAGGACTATATCGTCCGCGATGAAGAAGTCGTGCTGATTGACGAATTCACTGGCCGTATGATGGCAGGACGCCGTTTGTCAGATGGACTGCATCAGGCGATTGAAGCCAAAGAAAACTGCAAGATTCAGCCTGAAAACGTCACGCTGGCATCGGTCACTTTCCAGAACTACTTCCGACTTTATAACAAGTTGTCCGGCATGACCGGTACCGCATTGACCGAGGCCGAGGAGTTCGCGGAAATCTATGGCCTTGGCGTTGTCGAGGTTCCAACAAATCAGCCCATCGCGCGGGTTGATGACCACGATCAGGTTTTCCGCACCACCAAGGAAAAATTCGAAGGCGTCGTAAAGGCCGTCAAAGAGGCGAACGACAGGGGCCAGCCAATTCTTGTCGGCACCACCTCAATTGAAAAGTCCGAATCCCTAAGCCAGATGCTGACTGGCGAAGGGATTACGCACAACGTTCTGAATGCCCGCCAGCACGAGCAAGAAGCGCAAATCATTGCCGACGCAGGCAAGTCGGGCGCGGTGACGATTGCCACAAACATGGCTGGGCGCGGCACAGACATCAAACTTGGCGGCAACGTCGAGATGCTTGTGATGGCCGCGATTGACGCGTCGCCTGATGACGACAACGAAGAGGTCCGCACGCGGATAGAAGCTGCGCACAAATCTGACGAAGAGGCCGTGAAGGCCGCCGGTGGTCTGTTCGTTCTGGCAACCGAACGCCATGAAAGCCGCCGGATTGATAACCAGTTGCGCGGTCGATCTGGCCGTCAGGGTGACCCGGGTCGGTCGTCGTTCTACTTGTCACTAGAAGATGACTTGATGCGCATTTTCGGATCTGAACGGCTCGATAAGGTACTGTCATCACTTGGCATGAAAGACGGCGAAGCGATTGTGCACCCCTGGGTCAACAAATCACTTGAGCGCGCGCAAGCCAAAGTTGAAGGCCGCAACTTTGACATTCGCAAGCAGTTGCTGAAATTTGACGACGTAATGAATGATCAACGTAAGGTCATTTTTGGTCAACGTCGCGAAATCATGGAAGCCCAGGATCTGGCCGAGATTGCGCAGGATATGCGTCAACAGGTGATCGAGGATCTGGTCAATCAGTATCTTCCGCCAAAAAGCTATGCCGACCAGTGGGATGCCGAAGGGCTCTATGCCGCCGTGATCGCACAGCTTGGCATTAATCTGCCCGTGATGGCATGGGCTGACGAGGACGGCGTTGATCAATCCGACATGCGCGAACGTCTGGAAGAGGCGACCGACAAGTTGATGGCTGAAAAGACCTTAAGCTTTGGCGCCGAGACCATGCGCAACATTGAAAAGCAGATCTTGCTGCAAACAATTGACGCAAAATGGCGCGAGCACCTTCTGACATTGGAGCACCTTCGGTCTGTTGTCGGTTTCCGTGGCTATGCCCAGCGTGATCCGCTGAACGAATACAAAACCGAGAGTTTTCAGTTATTCGAAGGTCTGCTTGATAGCCTGCGCGAAGATGTGACGAAAAAACTGTCGCAGATTCGCCCGATGACCGAAGAAGAACAGCAAGCAATGATGGCGCAAGTCGCTGCACAGCAAAAACAAATGCAAGCTGCCGCGACTGGTGCCGATAGTCCTGCGGTCGCTGAAAACGCAATGGCGGGATTTCATGAAAAGGATCCCACCACATGGGGAAATCCAGGGCGTAACGATGCGTGCCCGTGTGGGTCAGGCAACAAATTCAAGCACTGTCATGGGCGGCTGGCCTAGCGCCACCGTCCGGTTTGTGCCTGATTTCGGCCATGAACAAACCCTTGTCATGACCTTCTAAGGCCACCTTTATTTGGCAAATTGCCTCCAATTCCGCCAGGAGAAGGAGGCATACAATGTCCCGTACGACGCAGATTATTATGGCAGGCGGCACGTTTGCCGTCGCGCTTGGCATCGGTTTTGTGATGCAAAACGGTGAAGCGCTGGCATCCCGACTGGGGAACGACGCACCGCCAGCGAACGCAGCGGTTGTCGTTGCGCCCGTCGTGGCCGTGTCTTTTGATTCGATAACCCAAGACGATATGGCCCCAGCCCAAGAGGCAGGCTTTGTACCCAACCCGGCAGACGGCCCGATGATCACGCCTCCGCAAGGCGAAGACTTGATTGCTGCAATCGCCGTTCCTGCGACAGAACTGGCACCGGATCGTGCCCCGGCCCCTATACAACTTGCCGCCCTCGAAACAGATGCGCCCACAAGCGACGCAATCTTGCAAGAACCACGTGCAGCACAGGCATGTACGGTACAAATGACAGGCGTGGCCGTTGATATGGCG
Organism: uncultured Octadecabacter sp.; assembly: GCA_937891785.1. Lineage (GTDB taxonomy): Bacteria > Pseudomonadota > Alphaproteobacteria > Rhodobacterales > Rhodobacteraceae > SW4. The sequence continues at coordinate 10,848 of CALAGN010000071.1, read as the reverse complement.
ATGGTCGATCTGTTTTTGTCAGCCCCCTGCCAACCCAACGCAACAGCAACGATCCATCACCAAGGTATGATGTTCACGGTCCTGACCGATGCCGATGGCACCTCCGAATTCACCAGCCCATCGCTTGCAGAATCGGCCGTGTTTATCGCTGCTTTTGACAACGGGGAAGGTGCTGTCGCGACCCTAACAACGCTAGATGTTGGCAATTTTGACCGTGCGGTCCTTCAGTGGAGCGGCGACACGGGCTTGCAGCTTCATGCGCAGGAATTTGGGGCGGGCTATGGCCAAGATGGACATATTTGGGCGGCTGCAATGGGTGATATGCCGTCAGCAATCTCAGGCGAATCCGGGTTCATGACCCGGCATGGTGACGCGGCCGTTGACGCGGGCTTCATGGTCGAAGTCTATTCATTCCCATCGGGCATGGGCACGTTGGACGGTGACGTCGTCCTATCCGTAGAAGCCGAGATTACAGCAGGAAATTGTGGCCGCGAGATTTCCGCACAATCCATTCAGATTATGCCGGGTGCGGAGTCTGAGGCGCTCGATCTTACTATGACAATGCCAAGCTGCGATACGGTCGGTGACTTTATTCTATTGAAAAATATGTTTCGGGACCTGACGCTCGCAGCAAGATGACGTGCAAAAAGTTTAGTAACAGCTTTTCAGGATTGAAGGGTGCGGCGGTCTTCGTCGCACTTTTCGTTTTTCTGTGCGCGGGCCTGTCTGCCCAAGAGCAAGACATCACGCTCTCTGCGAGCGAGGGTAATTTTAGCGTATCGGGTCGGTTTTTGGGTTTTGATGGCAGATTTATCCGCATAGAAACCATCGGCGGCGAGGTAACATTGTCCCATGACGGGCTGGTCTGCGCGGGCGTCACTTGTCCTGATCTTGAATCCTTCGTGCCGACGATCAGGCTGTCGGGCGCGCAGCGAATGGCCGACGCTATCCTCTCGCCGCTTATCTCTGCCTACGCGCGCGACATCGGTGCCACGCTGGACGTCACATCTGACGATGCCGAGATTATCGCCTACAAGCTGCGCCAGCCCGGTGCAGATCAAGACCTAATCCATTTCTTTGTGCGCTCTACGACCAGTTCGAACGGTTTTGCCGATCTTCTGTCCAACGATACAGATATTGTCATGTCTGCCCGCGAGGTGAATCCGGTCGAACTCGCGATGGTGCGCCAAGCAGGTCTCGGGTCCCTTGACCGGCAAGGTAACAGCCGCATTCTTGCACTCGATGCTATGGTGCCCGTTGTTTCGCTGGAACGGGCTATTGCCGGTATTTCGCTGGATACGCTGTCTCGCATATTTGCGGGCGAAGTGACGAATTGGGCTGAGATCGGTGGCGAGGATGGCGAGATCGCGTTGCATCTTTTGCCCGCGTGGATGGGTCAGACTCAGGGGTTCGAAGGGCGAATCCTTGGGTCAGTTGACCGCGCCGTTGCGCCAACAGTCCAGCGCCACGACACAGTTGGGGATCTGGCCTCAGCGATTATGGTCGATCCCAACAGCATCGGTGTTTTGCCGTTTGGTGCGCTGGGCGATACACAAACGGTACAGTTGCACGAGTCTTGCGGGGCTGGTGCCAGAGCGGAGCTTTCGAGTCTCAAGACCGAAGATTACCCGCTTACCATGCCTCTATTCCTTTATACGCCGCAGCGTCGAGTGCATCCCGAAGTTGATGAATTTCTGGGGTGGCTGCGTCGTCCGTCAGCGCAGTTGGTGATCCGGCGCGCAGGTTTTGTCGATCAGGCTGCGATCCCAATTCCTTTGGCGCGGCAAGGCGAGAGGCTGGCGCAGGCGATCATTGCCGCAGGCGATGAGGTGCCGCTCATTGAATTGCAGCGGATGATGCGCGTTCTGGGCCCGCAAGTAAGGCTCTCTACAACATTCCGGTTCGAGATCGGATCGACCCGGCTTGATGCACAGTCTCGGTCCAAAGTGTTACAATTGGCGCGCGATATTCACGACGGTCGCCATGATGGGCGGGTGTTGATGCTGGTTGGATTTAGCGACGGGCGCGGCCCTGCCAAGCCAAATCGCGATCTTTCAAGCGCGCGTGCTGAATCGGTGCGCCGCGCCGTTGTTGAGGCTTTGGGCGAAGGGCTTCCGCAATCTGTGACGATCGAAACCGAAGCATTTGGAGAAGCCTTGCCGATGGGGTGTGATGATACGGAATGGGGTCGCCAGATAAATCGACGCGTCGAACTGTGGGTTGCACAGCGCCGCTAAAGTAATCCCGCCGCGCGGAAGCTTAACTCGCGCGATTTTCCGACAATCAGATGGTCATGCACCGTGATATCCAATGCAGCTGCGGCATTGTTGATCTAGCGCGTCATGTCGATATCACTATCCGACGGTGTAGGGTCACCAGACGGATGATTGTGGACCAGGAGGAGCGCGCTTGCGTTCAATTCAAGAGCACGTTTCACAACCTCGCGCGGGTAAACCGGCACATGATCAATGGTGCCTTTCCCCTGCACCTCGTCTGCGATGAGGGTATTCTTGCGATCAAGATAAAGCACCCTGAACTGTTCGGTGTCACGGTGCGCCATGACAGTGTGGCAGTAATCCAGAACCGCATCCCAACTGGAAATAACGTGCTGCTGCATGACTTTGGCGCGGGCAAGTCGTTGCGAAGCGGCCTCGATAAGTTTGAGTTCACAAACGACAGCGTTACCGACGCCATTAATCTGCAAAAGGCGGGCTGGCGCAGCCGAGACGACGCGATTGAAATCCCCAAACGTGTCAATTAATGCACGCGCCAAAGGTTTCACGTCTTGTCGCGGAATGGCGCGAAACAGCACCATTTCCAGCATTTCATAATCCGGCAAGGCATTTGCGCCGCCATCCATAAAGCGCGCGCGCAGTCGTTTTCGATGGTCCGCTATATATGATGGAAGTTTGCCTTTGGACGGCAAAGGCGAAGCTGAAACAATCGTCACCTCGTCGCGCCCCGTAAGATAGGATTCGAACAAGGGAAGGGGCATTTCGCCCAATGAACCACGCTGCGTCATACGCCCAAACTGGCGTGATTCTCTTTAGGTTTGGTTAATGAGGGGTCAAGGCTAGCCCTTCATTCCGTCCCAAAATGTCTTCACCGAGCTAAAGAAGCTGGTGCTTTGCGGGTTGTTATCCTCGGCCAGGTTGTCGAATTCGCGCAGCAGCTCTTTTTGCTTGCTGGTGAGGTTTACCGGCGTTTCGACAGCAAGCTCGATGAACATATCCCCAGCTCCGGCACCCCGTAGTGCTGGCATGCCTTTGGCACGTAGACGCATTTGGCGACCAGACTGGCTGCCTTGGGGAATTTTCACACGACTACGACCACCGTCGATTGTTGGCACCTCGATGTCGCCACCCAGTGCTGCATCAGTCATCGACACAGGAACGCGGCAGAACAGGTTGCTGCCTTCACGCTCGAACAGCTTGTGATTGCGCACTTCGATAAAGATATAAAGATCGCCAGCCGGACCGCCGCGCATGCCGGCTTCGCCCTCGCCAGCCAGGCGAATGCGGGTGCCGGTTTCCACGCCTGCCGGGATATTAACCGAGAGCGACTTTTCTTTTTCGACGCGACCTTGCCCGTGACAGGACTTGCAGGGATTCTTGATCGATTGACCCATGCCGTTACAGGTGGGGCAGGTGCGCTCGACCGTGAAAAAACCCTGCTGCGCACGGACTTTGCCCATCCCCGAACAGGTCGGGCAGGTTTGCGCTTCGGACCCGCCTTCGGCGCCGGTGCCGCTACAGGTGTCACATCCCACGGCGGTGGGGACGGTTATAGTATTTTGAAGACCAGCAAAGGCTTCTTCGAGGTCAATGCGCAGATTGTAGCGCAGATCATTGCCACGGGCGGCACGCCGCCCGCCACTGGCGCCGCGCTGGTTACCCATGAAATCGCCGAACAGGTCGTCAAATACATCGCTGAAAGCGCTCGCAAAATCGCCTTGACCACCAGCCCGGCCGCCGCCCATGCCATTTTCAAAAGCAGCATGGCCATATCGGTCGTAGGCTGCTTTCTTGTCGGCGTTTTTCAGGACTTCATAGGCTTCGTTCGCCTCTTTGAACTGAGCCTCGGACTTGGGGTTGTCGGCGTTACGGTCCGGATGAAGCTCTTTCGCTTTAGTGCGATAGCCCTTTTTGATCTCATCGGCGCCAGCGCCCTTTGAGACGCCCAAGATTTCGTAATAATCACGTTTTGCCATGAAATTTTTCCCCCTTGGGAAGGCAAAGACCGGCCCGAGCTTACTGCGGGCCGGTCTTTTTGTTCACCTGCGCTTAGTCGCGCTTTTCACCATCAAGGTCTTCGAAGTCAGCGTCGACAATGTCGTCGTCCACATCCGACGGACCGTCAGCGGCGTCACCGCCATCGTCTTGCGTGGCTTTATAGATTGCCTCGCCCAACTTCATCGCGGCTTCGGTCACGTTCTGGATGCCGGACTTGAGCTTGTCGGCACTAGCTTCGGCCTCAAGGTCGTCCTTCAGCGCGGCAATGGCCAATTCGATGGCCTCAACGGTGGTCGGGTCAACCTTGTCACTATGCTCTTCTACCGACTTTTCAGTCGAGTGGATGAGGCCCTCGGCCTGGTTCTTGGCTTCGACCAATTCACGGCGATCTTTGTCGGCCTCAGCGTTTGCTTCGGCGTCCTTGACCATCGCTTCGATGTCTTCGTCCGACAGGCCACCCGACGCTTGGATCGTGATCTTCTGCTCTTTGCCGGTGCCTTTGTCGGACGCGCCAACCGACACGATGCCGTTAGCGTCGATGTCAAAGGTCACTTCAATCTGAGGCAGACCACGCGGTGCAGGCGGGATGTCTTCAAGGTTGAATTGGCCCAACATCTTGTTGTCTTGCGCCATTTCACGCTCGCCCTGGAACACACGGATCGTCACGGCGTTCTGGCTGTCTTCGGCGGTCGAGAAGATCTGCGATTTTTTCGTCGGGATCGTCGTGTTGCGATCGATCAGACGGGTGAACACGCCACCCAGCGTTTCGATACCAAGCGACAGCGGCGTGACGTCGAGCAGAACTACGTCTTTCACGTCGCCCTGCAGAACACCGGCCTGAATTGCTGCGCCCATGGCGACAACTTCGTCAGGGTTCACGCCTTTGTTTGGCTCTCTGCCGAAGAATTTTGTCACTTCTTCGATCACGCGTGGCATGCGGGTCATACCGCCAACCAACACGACTTCGTCGATGTCGTTGATGGTCAGACCGGCATCTTTCAATGCGGCTTGGCAAGGCTTGATCGAGGCTTTGATCAGATCGCTAACAAGGCTTTCCAGTTTGGCGCGGGTCAGCTTGACCACAAGGTGCAGTGGCTGGCCGGATGCGCCGTCCATCGAGATGAATGGCTGGTTGATTTCTGTCTGGCTGGACGAGGACAGTTCGATCTTGGCCTTTTCGGCAGCCTCCTTAAGCCGCTGAAGCGCCATTTTGTCCTTGGTCAGATCGACGCCGTTCTCTTTTTTGAACTGCTCGGCAAGGTAGTTGACGATGCGCATGTCAAAGTCTTCGCCACCAAGGAACGTGTCGCCGTTGGTGGACTTCACTTCGAACAGGCCGTCGTCGATTTCCAGAATGGTCACGTCGAACGTGCCGCCGCCAAGGTCGTACACGGCAATCGTGTGTGTTTCGGTCTTATCGAGGCCATAGGCCAGCGCGGCGGCTGTTGGCTCGTTGATAATACGCAGCACTTCGAGTCCAGCGATCTTGCCGGCGTCTTTGGTGGCCTGACGCTGGGCGTCGTTAAAGTAGGCAGGCACCGTTATAACGGCCTGCGTCACTTCTTCGCCAAGGTAGCTCTCGGCGGTTTCTTTCATCTTACCCAGAATGAATGCGGAGATCTGGCTTGGGGAGTATTTCTCACCTCTGGCCGCGACCCATGCATCGCCGTTGCCACCATTGACGATATCGAACGGCATGTTCTTTTTGTCTTTGTTGACAAATTCATCATCAAAACGACGACCAATAAGGCGCTTTACGCCGAAAACGGTGTTTTCGGGGTTGGTAACAGCCTGACGCTTGGCCGATTGGCCGACAAGGCGTTCATCGTCTGTGAATGCAACGATCGATGGTGTTGTGCGTGCGCCTTCCGAGTTTTCGATAACACGGGGCTTGGAGCCATCCATGATGGCAACGCAAGAGTTGGTGGTTCCGAGGTCAATACCAATGACTTTGGCCATGTTTCAAATCCCTTCTTGAGGCAGTTTGAGAAGCGCGGACCCGTTCGGCATCCGCGCCTGATGGTTGGTGCGAATTGGGGCAAGCCCTCATCGCGGATCAACCGGGTATATAGGGGCGGGTTTCGGGCGCTGCAACCTTGCGAGCAAATGGAATCGATGAAATTTTTCGCATTAGCTCAATGGTGTCATGTTTGCACATTCTGCCTGGACCAAGATGGGCGCACGGGATTCGTTCTTTGGCAGTATCGAGAACCGGGCGATCATGGAGCTGATGGTGATGAACGGCAGCAATAAGCCACAGATAACGCGTAATCTTGTGCGCGACGGCTTCTTGCCGATCCATGCGCGTGGCTAGCGCGGCGAATGCGTCAGTGTGACGGTCAAACGTTAATTCGTTGCCAATGAACAGCAGCCGCGCATCTGGTTTTTTGGAATGGCACCATCGACGCTTTGGATGAACATCTGCATGCTTAACCCGAATGCGCGGTTCGACATGCCATCATTGCTGGCCTCGGCCTCGATATAGCTTGTGATTTAGCCGTTCGGAATGTGGTGGTTTAGTATGATACGGCGCGGGCTGCCCCATGCTCCGCTTTCCCAAATGGGTGTCATCGGGCCAATCGCATCGGTGAAATAGTTGAAAGTTGACGATGCCTGCGGGGTAAGTTTGACGCCCCAGAACGGTTCGGTGCCAAAGCAATATATGGGTTGGGTCATCTCCCGCCAAGGTTGCGCTGCTGATATCGACATGTAGTACATCGAAACTCAATCTGCCAGATCACCAGCCCCCAAGAGTCCGAAGCGTCTCACGCAACGACTTCGATATCGAATGCAATGTGAGCAAGGGTTCCGATAATGTCAGGCGCCGAATCGTGCGCCATAGGGATGTTGATGAGGTCATCGGATCGAGCGCCAGACACATCATGAAGTACGGGCAATTCCTGTGCTGTAACGGCGCCAGCCCATATAAATGCGACAAACGCCAAGAGACGAATCATCGAGCGGCGTCCCAACTGGAAGAGGCATGTTTGCGTGTGTAAAATTCAAGCATCAGTCCGATCATTATCAACACGAAGCTGACCTTTAATGGATAGCTGACAAAGCTGAAGTGCGGGTTGTAGTTGATGAAGACATAGCCGCGCGCTTGATCGATACTGTGAAACAGCGGGTTCCAGTCAAACAGCGCGAGCATCGTGCTTGGCAACGAATTGGCTACGAACATTTTACCAGACGCAATCATATTGGCGCGCATATAAATTGACGATGCAAGCTGCATAAAGCCCGGGGCCCACGGCTTTAACGCTAAGAAGACAACCCCGACCGCAACGCCGGATAACCATGCCAGTAGCACGCAACCCATTGCCCCAGCCGGGTCTTCGATGTGAACTGGGGTAAATGCGACATGGTAGATGAACAATACTGTCGCCATTGATAATATCTGAATATAAAGCGTGCTAAGCGCTGCGGAACAAATCGTGATGACCGTGTTCATCGGAGCATGTTGCATCATTGCTGATGATGGCCCTTCTGAACCAAAGACGGCTGACATGGCCTTGGTGTGGGTCAAGAACAGAAAGATTCCCGACATAATATAGAGCAGGAAATCGCCTCGGATCAAGTTTCTCTTCATGCCAAGAACTGTGAACATGAAATAGAATACAGTTACGAATATGACCGTTTGCATTATGTTCGCCAGCAGCCCGAACAATGCATTGCGACTGTCCTTGCGGATATCGCGCACGATGCTGTGGTAAATCAGCTCGATCATTGAAAGAGCCGTGCGTGATCTTGTGCCTGGGCGTCGTTCTTCAAACATAGTTGGCCTGCCTTTGCCGTGGTGCCTTAGTCTAGCACGAAAATCTTGCCGATCCCTTAGCACAGTATCATAAGGGAATTGCTCCCTTTTTCAAATAACAAGGCCGTGGGGCGGTTTGATGGCCAAATGAGGAACCGAAGGCATGGATTTTGACAAGCTAGTCGCTGTGATGCGTCGTCTTTCAATTGAAGCGGGCGATAAGATCATGGAGATCTATAACGGGCCTGATTTTGAAGTGAAAACCAAGAGTGATGACAGCCCTGTGACGGCAGCGGACGAAGCTGCTGATGCGATTATTTCTGCCGGACTTCGCGCCGCCTTTCCGGATGTGACCCTCGTCACCGAAGAGCAGGCCGCGACCCATGCTCAAACTGCCAGCACGTTCCTGATCGTCGACCCGTTGGACGGGACTAAGGAATTCGTGCATCGTCGTGGCGATTTCACAGTGAATATCGCTTATGTGGTTGACGGCGTGCCTCTGCGTGGGATCGTTTATGCGCCCGCCAAGGGGCGGTTGTTTTACACAGATGCTAGTGGCCAAGCTGTCGAAGAAACTGGCGGTTTTGCCAAAGATGCCGTTGGTCCGATTGTGCCAATTGCTGTGTCAAAACCGGACAACACTGCGCTGATGGTTGTCGCGTCGAAATCGCACCGTGATCAGGCGACTGATGATTACATCAACAAATATGGCGTCAAAGACATGAAAAGTGCAGGATCTTCGCTCAAGTTTTGCCTCGTTGCTACGGGCGAAGCCGACATTTACCCCCGCGTCGGGCGCACGATGGAATGGGACACTGCGGCGGGCCACGCCGTTTTGACTGGTGCAGGCGGTCATGTGGTGCGGTTCGATAATCACGAAACGCTTGGCTATGGCAAAGAGGGTTTCGCCAACCCGTTCTTTATCGCCTACGCCCCCGGCGTTGAATTGAAGAAGCCATAATATGGGCACCCTAATCGTCATTCCCGCGCGCTATGCCAGCACTCGTTATCCCGGTAAGCCGCTTGTCCAATTGCGCGGTGCCGACGGGGTCGCGAAAAGTTTGATCCAGCGCTCTTGGGAGGCGGCGATGTCGGTGCAGGGCGTGGACCGCGTTGTTGTGGCCACGGACGATGATCGCATCAAAGACGCCAGCGAGGCGTTTGGCGCCGAGGTCGTGATGACGTCCGAGGATTGTCAGAACGGAACCGAGCGCTGCGCCGAGGCGTTTGACAGCTTAGGTGGTGGGTTTGACGTGATCGTAAACTTGCAAGGGGATGCGCCGCTGACCCCCGCATGGTTCGTTGAGGACTTGGTGACAAATCTGCGCGCCCATCCTGTTGCCGAAGTTGCGACACCAGTTCTGCGCACCGAGGGGCGCGCGTTGAACGGGCTTCTTGATGATCGTCGCGCAGGGCGCGTAGGCGGGACCACGGCGGTTTTCGGGGCCGATCATAACGCGCTCTACTTCTCCAAGGAGGTCATCCCTTACACCGGCAAGTTCTATGGCGATGATGAAGAAACCCCAGTGTTTCACCACGTGGGCGTCTATGCTTATCGCCCGTCTGCCCTTGCGGCGTATCCCCGCTGGGAGGCTGGCCCGCTTGAAGGTCTCGAGGGACTTGAACAACTTCGTTTCCTTGAACGCGGCGCGCATATGCTTTGCGTCGAAGTCGAAGCGCGCGGCCGCCAATTCTGGGAGCTGAACAACCCCGAAGATGTCCCCCGCATTGAGGCAATGTTGGCACAGATGGGGGCCGGATGAGCGAACCGTCCGTTAGCGTTGTTATCGTCAGTCGCGGGCGACCCGATCAGTTGCGGGTCTGTCTGACCGGCGTTGGCCAGCTACGCTACCCCAACTTCGAAGTGATTGTTGTGGCGGACGGTGAAGGGCTGCAAGCGATCGAAGGGGTGTCCGAGCGGATCAAGACTCACCAATTTGACACGCCCAACATTTCGCAGGCGCGCAATCATGGAATTGCCCGCGCGGCTGGTGGTATCGTTGCGTTCATTGATGACGATGCCGTGCCGGAGCCAACGTGGCTCTCCTATCTGGTAGCACCGTTCGCTGACCCTGCCGTGGCAGCCGTTGGCGGATTTGTGATTGGGCGAAACGGGATTAGCTATCAATGGAAGGCGCGCGATATTCGCCCTGATGGTAGTTCGTCGCCGATTACCGTAGACGAGACGCGGCCGACAGTCTTGCAGGGCACGGCTACGCGTGGGGTCAAGACCGAAGGCACGAATATGGCTTTCCGGCGCGATGTCCTTGTCGGGATGGGCGGGTTTCATCCAGCTTTTGCATTCTATCTGGATGAAAGCGATGTGAACCTGCGTCTGGGTGAGACGGGGGCGTGCACTGCTATCGCTCCGCGTGCGATCGTGCATCACGGGTTTTCGGCAAGCCGCTATCGCCAACAGGACCGAACACCAAAAGACTTGACTCAGATTGGTGCCAGCCTTGTGGTTTTCCTACGCCGGCATGCCCGGAATTCTGATTGCGCCGAGGTTATTGCCGCCGAGCGTGCACAACAGCGTCGCCGGCTTCTTCGACAAATGGCAGCAGGTAAACTGATACCCTCGGATGTAGGCCGATTGCTGAAGAGCTTTGACAAGGGCTGTGCGGAAGGGGCGGATCGTAATCTTGCACCGCTGACCAAGCTGGCGCTAGTCGAAACGGAATTTCGACCGTTTGCCCCCATCGTTCAAGCCAAGGGGCATATCATTATATCCGCGTGGCGGTGGCATTGGCGAAAGTGCCAGATCGAGGCGGCACAAGAAGTGCGCGATGGGTCGATTGTGAGCCTTTACCTATTCTCCATCTCTGCGCGTTATCACAGGGTTAGCTTTTATCCGGATGGCTA
>CALAGN010000070.1 GCA_937891785.1 uncultured Octadecabacter sp. | reverse complement strand
ACTCCATCTTTCCAAAAAGATTAAAGTGTTGCGTCGACCCTTTGAAACCGCACCGGAACGTAACCGTGACAGGTCTAGTTCGGTCCGCAAAAATTCATGCGTGGCATTATACTGCTCTGGTGGTGGCGGTTTGTTGCGACAAAGTTGCTCCCTCTGTGTTGAAAACGTTCCCAATTATTTCGCAAACTGATAAGTCTACGCAGGTCCCGGGAGGAGACGCGGGACATTATGGGCATTTTGCCTGAACTGGGAGGAAAGAAATATGGCTATTCACGGATTTCGCGGGCCTTTGGGTTTGCTTGGAACGGTTGCGCTTGTCACGATGAGCCTAGGCGCGCCTGCAATGGCGCAGGAACAGCTTTCGATCGCCACGGGCGGCACGGGCGGGACCTATTATCCCGTTGGTGGTGGCTTGGCCGAGATCGTCAACAACCACGTCGAAGGATATTCCGCGACTGCTGAAGTCACCGGTGCATCTGTCGAGAACATGGGGTTGATCGCCACAGGCGATGCGGACCTTGCCATCGCCTTGGCTGACACTGTCGCGCAGGCCTACGCGGGTACTGGCCGGTTTGAAGGCCAACAGTTGGACATGGTGCGTGGGCTTGCTTCGCTTTACGCCAATATGGTGCACATCGTGACGCTTGAGGGCAGTGGCATCACCTCGCTCGAGGATCTGCGCGGCAAGCGCGTGTCGATCGGTGCGCCAGGATCGGGTACCGAGGTCAACACCGCAGCCATTCTTGAGGCAAACGGCATCAGCTATGACGACATCGACGAGCAGCGCTTGAACTTTAACGAGACCGCCGACGCCTTGGGCAACGGTGATATCGATGCAGGCTTCTGGTCCGTGGGCGCGCCCACATCGTCGCTCCTGAACTTGGCCACGACACAGGACATCGTGATCTTGTCGTTGACTCAAGAAGAGATGGAAGCGGCCATGGTTGCGGATGCTACCTTCGCGATGACCACTCTGCCTGGCGGGAGCTACAACGGCGTGGATGAGGATATCCTGGTTCTAGGTATTCCAAACGTGTTGACCGTGTCGTCCGAAATGTCTGACGATTTGGCCTACGAGCTGACCAAAGCGATGTTTGAAAACATCGCCGAACTTCGGGCCGTTCACCCTGCTGCCAACGAGACCACGATCGAGTTCTCGATGGCTGCGACGCCCATCCCGCTGCACGCTGGTGCGCTGCGGTATTACGACGAAGTCGGCGCTGATGTGCCGGATGCTCTGCGCGAATGATGCATGCTTTGCGAGGAGGGCTTTTGGCCCTCCTCCTTTGTCCGGTTACGTCCACAGCCGAGGACCTTGTCGCCACACGCGCGGCCGACGGGACTCAAATCGCACGCTTTGATGTGCCGGATGGCACGGGTTGGTGTGTTTTGTGGAACCACTCGGTGCAAGGGTTTCCCGTGTCCGATTGCTATGAAAATCGCGATGGGCGCATGGTATTGGTGACTTCGCATCAGCCTGATTTCGCCGCCGGATTAGGCCATATCCCCGGTCGAGGCACACAGGTGTCTGACGGTGCAGGTGGCTATCTTATTTTGGACATCAACGAGCCTGTGCCCGGTGACGCCTATATCCTGCGTCCGGGCCTTGGCCCTGTCGACCACCGGTTACAGGTGGGCGACCAAATCGTATCACTCTCAGCGGTCGCCCCGCGCGAACGCGTACAGATCGCATTGATAGGAACTGTGGAACAATGACTGCAACGACCGAAATCAACCCACCCGAGGTGACGCAGCCGCGGTTCATTTTGCGTGCTATCACCGTGATCGGGATCGCGTTGTCGCTGTTCCAACTTTATGCCGCTGGCGTGCAGCCTTTGGGCCTGTTCTTTCAACGGCCTATCCATCTGGGTTTTGTCCTTGTTCTATGTTTCTTGATCTATCCGGTTTTTGGCCGAGGTAGGCCGCGCGGGGCGCTGGGCTGGGCCATCGACGGGGTTTTGATCGCCACGAGTTTGCTGGCGGGCGCCTGGTTGCCCATCAACATCGACACAATCGCCAACCAAATCTTTCCACGTGACATCGACGTCTGGGTTGGTGTTGTGACTATTATCGTCACCTTAGAGGCCGCGCGTCGTGCCGTCGGCCTCAGCATGACGCTGATCGGAGCCTTCTTTATCGTCTATGCCTTTGCAGGCGGGCGAGGCGAACTGCCGTTCCTGTCCGACTGGATGCCCGGTATTATGAACCACCGCGGCTATCCTCTGGAACGCGTTGCAAGCCAGATGACACTAGGGGCTGAGGGCATTTTCGGCATCCCGCTTGGTGTAGCGTCGACCTTCGTGTTTATCTTTGTGTTGTTCGGAGCGTTCCTTGAAGTCACTGGCGCGGGTAAGTTTTTTATCGATCTTGCCTATGCTGCTGCCGGCAAACAACGCGGCGGCCCTGCCAAGGCCGCTGTCATCGCAAGCGCTGGCATGGGGTCTATCTCCGGCTCGGCCATCGCCAATGTGGTCACCACGGGTGCCTTCACGATTCCGCTCATGAAAAAGCTTGGATACCGTCCAGCACAGGCGGGTGGAATTGAGGCAGCGGCGTCCACGGGCGGGCAGATCATGCCACCGTTGATGGGAGCAGGTGCGTTTTTGATGAGCGAATTCACCCGCGTGCCCTACGTCGATATCGTGCTGGTCTCGATCTTCCCCGCAATCCTCTATTTCGGCACGGTCTACCTGTTGGTCCACATCGCCGCCGTCAAACAAGGCATGGTTGGCCTGACCGCCGAAGAGCTGCCACGCGTGCGCGAGGTCATGGCAGAAGGCTGGCATTTCCTCTTCCCACTCGTGGCGTTGGTGGCACTGTTGATCGCGGGTTATTCGCCCATGCGGGTCGGGTTTTACGCGATCTTGGCGGTCATCGCCGCGGCCGCAGCGCGCGCGCTTTGGACGTTCGTGGCCGCTGGCCCGACGGCTATGGGCTTTGTCGCCTTGTGCCGTCGTGGCATCGCACTGACGCTTGAGGCGCTTGAGCTGGGCGCGCGTAATGCGGTCGCTGTGTCCGTGGCCTGTGCCGTGGCAGGTATCATCGTGGGCGTCGTCGGCCTGTCCGGGCTTGGGCTGAAATTCTCGGCTATGATGATCGCCTTTTCAGGCGGCAATATTGTGTTGGCGCTGATCCTGGTTCTGATCGCAAGCCTGATCCTTGGAATGGGGCTGCCGGTGACGGCGGCCTATATCGTGTTGATCATTCTGGTCGGTCCCGCGCTGACCGAACAGTTCGGAATGCCGGTCTTGATCGCGCATTTGGTTGTTTTCTGGTATTCACAGGATAGTAACGTGACGCCGCCTGTGGCCTTAGCGGGTTTTGCCGGAGCGGCGATTGCGGGCAGCAAACCGATGGAGACAAGTTTTCAGGCATGGAAATATGCAAAGGGCCTTTATCTGATACCGCTGTTCATGGTGTTCAACGAGGAAATCATCCTAGGCGGCCCGTTGCCGGTTGTGATCTGGAGCGGGGCGATTGCCATTCTAGGTCTGACAGCCTTCGCCGCCGCATTGGAAGGGTTCTTGTGGCGGCCCATGTCCGTCTGGGTGCGACTGCTGCTGTTGCCCGGTGTGGTGGCTCTGTTCTGGCCCGACTTCATGGTCGAGTTCGCGGGAGCGGCGCTGATTGTGCTGTTGCTGGGCATGAACTGGGCCCAGGCCCGCCGCGAAAATGCTTTAGCTGGGGATCCACCAGGGGGGCCAATATCTTTGGAAACCTGATGTGGTGACTATAATCAGAGCCATCCTCATTGCGGGTCTTGCTGCGGCCTTGGTTTGGGTCACAGCACAAAACCTTGCCCTTGGGCGCGCGCGCGCGGAACTGGATCAGACCTTATTGCTGACCGCACGCGCCGTCGAGGTAGAGGTGGAACGCTTGCGATCCCTGCCTGCTGTTGCAGCCGAAGATGTCCGCGTACGCAATGCATTGGCCGGGACGGGATCATTGCAGGCTGCCAACAGCTATTTGGAAACCGTTGCCGTGCATGCGCAGGCCGGAGAGCTGTTTTTGATCGATGCGCAAGGCGAGACGATCGCGGCGTCGAACTGGAACCGCGAGGGCAGTTTCGTCGGGCAGAATTATGCGTTCCGCCCCTACTTTCAGGAAGCGATGGCAGCAGGGCACGGTCAGTTTTATGCGATTGGTGTAACGACAGGTGTGCCGGGATATTTCCTTTCGATGCGCGTGGACGCGGAGGGCATACGCGGTGTTTTGGTAGTGAAACTGGACCTGCGCCCGCTTGAAGATATCTGGCGAACTGCGGACGCGGATGTCGCTCTGGCTGATGAGAACGGCGTGGTGTTCCTGTCCGCGCGCCCTGATTGGAAATACCGAGCGCTAACGCGCTTGGACGGCAATGTCCTTGATCGTATTGAGGCCACCCGTGCGTATGACGGGGTGGCGCTGGCGGACACCGTACCGCTTGTATCTGCACCCCTCGACGGGATTGATGCCAAGGGCACAGGATGGATTGCGCGGATCGCCCCTATGCCCGCGACGGGTTGGCAAGTGATTGCTGCGCGCTCAACCAATCAACTACAGCTCTTATCATTTGGGTGGGCCGTGCTTGCGGCGCTAGGAACGCTGGCTATTGCCGCCGCGCTGAAAGCTTGGGAGCAACGTCGGCAAATTATCGCATTGCGTCTTTCACAGTCTGAAAAGCTGGAGTCTATGGTGATCGAACGCACGGCTGACCTTGCCCGCGAAGTGGATGCGCGCGGTCAGGCCGAGGTGGAATTGAGGGCCGCGCAGGAAGCGCTTGTTCATACTGAAAAGATGGCCGCACTCGGTCGGATGTCAGCGGCGATTGTCCATGAGATCAGCCAACCCCTTGCTGCGATGGAGGCCACGCTGTCGGCGGCTGAACTGGGTGTGGGGGATGGCGATACTGTAACGATGATCCGGCTGGGTAAGGCACGCGGGATGATCCGCAGGATGCAACGCACGACCAAGCACCTCAAGAGTTTTGCCCGTAAAGAGGTGGTAGAATTGTCCCTCATCGACATGCGCGTTTCGGTGGCGGCTGCCCTCGATTTGGTCGCACCGCGCCTGCGTGACCTCGGGGTGGTGCCCGAGTGCCAAAATCCGGAAGACGCGGTTTTTGTGATAGCCGGCGCTATCAGGATCGAGCAGGTTGTTGTAAATTTAATGCTGAACGCGTTGGACGCGATTGCCGACAAACAGGATGGACACGTTGGTATCACTCTGTCGACACATCACGGCCAAGCCTGCCTATGTGTGAGTGACAATGGCGTCGGAATCGCGCAAGCCGACCTTTCATTGGTTGGTGAACCCTTTACCTCGACTAAGCTTACGGGCGAAGGGTTGGGCCTTGGACTTGCGATTTGCAAAGCGATCCTTGCGGATTTCAACGGATCACTCGATATTGCTTCGAAGAAAGGCCAAGGCACGCAGGTGACAGTCACCTTGCCTTTGGCGGTTCAGCAAAAGGCAAATGCTGCATGAGTGCCAACATTTACATCGTGGATGATGATGCCGATCATCTTTCGGCGCTTTGCGATCTGGTTCAGACATCTGGTTTCACGGTTCGGGCTTTTGCGTTAGCGGAGGATGCCTTGGGCGCCATGGTAGATGACCCCGACCTTATCATCAGCGATCTCCGCATGCCAAAAATGGACGGAATTGCCTTTCTGAAAGAGGTCAAGGCACAGAATTTTGGAGTTCCAGTGGTTCTGTTGACAGGCCACGGCGATATTGGCCATGCGGTTGAGGCGATCCGCGCAGGTGCCGAGGATTTTCTGGAAAAACCATACGACTCTGCGCATCTTCTTGCGGTCGTGCGTCGTGCCCTTGAGGCTCAGGCCGCCCGGCGCGAGGTTGCACGTCTGCAAACGGTTCTGGCCGAGCATGCAGACGTTAGCATTCTCGGAAAATCGCGTGCCATGCGCGAATTTCGAAAACGGATTGCGGCCCTTGCTTCGGTAGACCTCGACGTGGTCATCACCGGCGAGACTGGCACAGGAAAGGAACTTGCGGCCCGCGCGATCCATGCTGCGGGAACCCGCCGTGACGGGCCCTTCGTGGCGCTCAATTGTGCAGCGCTCCCCGAAGCGATGGCCGAAACGATACTGTTTGGGCATGGTGCGGGTGTGTTTGCCCACGATTCCAAAGGGCGGGTGGGAAAGCTGGAGGCAGCGCATGGGGGGACGCTCATGCTCGATGAAGTCGAAACGATGCATGCCCCTATTCAGGCCAAGCTGCTGCGTGTCTTGCAGGAACGTAGTATCGAAAGGATGGGCGAGACGGCTGCGCGGCCCCTCGATGTCAGGGTGATTGCGACATCGAAAACCAATCTGCGTCAACTCGATACCTTTCGCCCCGATTTCTACTTTCGGCTGGCGGGTACGGAATTGACCACTCCGACACTGCATGAGGCTGGCGAAGATATACCTCTAATCTTTGCACACTACGCACAACTTGCCGCCCGTCGCTATGGCCGCGCTGATCCCGAGGTGCCATGGGCGCTGGCACAAAAGCTCAAGCGCTTGGCATGGACCGGCAATGTGCGTGAACTCAAGACAAGCGCCGAGGCCTATGCGCTTGGAATATTTGACATAGGAGGCGTGGCTGGCCCATCGGTAGGCCCTATGACACTGGCCGAACGCGTATCTGAATTCGAGGCACGTGAAATTTCAGCGGTTCTGGATACCCATGCCGGCAATACACTGCGCGCCGCCGAAACTTTGGGGCTTCCTCGCCGAACCCTTAATGACAAGATGCGGCGCTATGGATTATCCGCAGACCCAGAGGCTAATTCTGACAGAGAAGAATAGGTCACAACACGTGGAAATTCTATATCGAGGTTTTAGGGGGCATGACGATGTCTTTGGACGTTGAAACTGTCGCATTTCCAACATTCAATAACGCATCAGCTTGTTTGGTGACCTGAAGCAAAGGAGAGGCAAGGCGATTGCCTTTCGAGATCAAGTTCATAACGACGGTAGGTGAGTTATTCATACTGAAGGTCCGCAAAACGGGCGTCTGTGCATTTGCGGTGAATTGACGCTTTGTCCCGCGGGGCAGCCGTCCGTGAAATGTGCTGTGAAGTGGTCCGGCAAATTCGGACAGCGTGCTAAGATGTATCCAACGCGAAT
>CALAGN010000069.1 GCA_937891785.1 uncultured Octadecabacter sp. | reverse complement strand
GGATCGCGCGACTGGTGAACTCTGTGCCGTTATCACTGACGATACAGGCGGGCTTCCCATCGACGCGCACAAGCGCATCCAGCTCGCGTGCCACCCTCGCACCAGAGATGCTGGTGTCGGCCATCCGTTGCCCGGCAGGCGATTGCAAGGCAATCTGCCGAGAGGGGCACAGGTTCTCACGACAGCAATCGTCATTCACTGCCAACATACGGAACTTGCGTGATGCGCCAAAGGTGTCGGACACAAAGTCCAGCGACCAACGCTCGCCAGGACGCAAAGCCACTGGCATCGGCGTGCGCGATCCCCGCGCACGTTTGCGGCCCCTTCGCCGCCTGACGCCAAGCTTTTCTTCAGTATACAGGCGATACAGCTTCTTGTGATTCATGGTCATTCCTTTGCGTTCCAACAGCACGCCGATCCGGCGATAGCCGAACCGACGCCGCTTACTGGCAATCGCCTTCATCTCTTCGCGAACTTCTGGATTATCCGGCGGCTGATCGCGCCGGACGGTCTTGGGATCGACACCGACAAGCCTGCACGCTCGGCGTTGTGAGATATCATGATCCCGCATCGCCTTGCGTGCTGCAGCCCGCCGCACGTTCGGTGTCGTCAGTTCTTTCCCAGCAAATCTTTCAACACAACATTGTCCAACATCGTGTCCGCCAACAGACGCTTCAGTTTGCCGTTCTCATCTTCAAGCGATTTAAGGCGGTGGGTGTCAGAAACGTTTATGCCACCGTATTTGGCTTTGAACTTGTAGAACGATGCAGGACTGAGACCGTGCCTGCGGCACACCTCCGCTGTCGGCATCCCAGCTTCTTGCTCTTTGATCATCCCGATAATCTGGGCTTGTGTAAAACGACTCTGTCGCATTTGTTTGCTCCTTCAAAGGTTGAGCAAACTCTACATTAAAGTGGGGGACCTTTCGGGGGGCAGGTCAATTATTAATCGTCGAATACGGTTGCAAACCCCAAGCGCGTTTCAAGGTCAACGTCCAGATTATCGCGGATAAACCCAAGGTCGGCGGGCAAGATGTCCTGGGCCGTCACACGCGAACCTTCCCGCCCTTTGGCCCCGACATGACCCGGCACCTCTACGGTTGCGCGTGTGGAAACATCAAATGCCTGCGCAATTTCACACAGCATTTGTTCGGGCGACGCGTTTGCACAATCGTAATCGACCACAACACAATTCGCTTCCCGCGCCATAAATTTCAAAAAGCACTGGTTCTTGACAGTTCGCAGCTCAAGCGGGTTTGCGAACCGCGCGCCTGTCACAGGGTGTCGGTTAATCTGATCTGCAACAAGACGATCCTTGGGCATGCCGTTATACCCCCAGCGCATGTGCCCAAAATCCTTGGCGCGATACTGGTCGTACCATTCGCATCGCAGGAATTCGGAAAAACCCAGTGCTTCGTGGGACTTCGCGACGGGGCGATTGTGCAAGCTCGACAGCCACGCAAGTGGCGACCGCACGACCACCACAATCAGCGCAGAACGCGCGATTCAGGGCATCGTTGTATCGCCATCCGTGCAGTTCAGCATATTGTGGTTTCGCGCAGCGGCATATTGTCCGCGATCAATCGTGCAAAATAATTTGTTCAGGTCCAGCGTTCAACGAAGACTTGAAAATGGTCGATTGCGGTAGCGTTAAACCGCATATGTTCAATCGTATGTTCGCCCACAACGCCCTCCGTATCGCTTGCCTCCACTCACTTCCGCTTCACGAACTCCGTCAAAATCACAATCCGCTGCCCCTCAACCTTACCCTCGATATGCCCGGCATTTTCCGGCACTAATGAAATCCCGCGCACGGCGGTGCCGCGTTTCGCGGTGAACCCTGCACCCTTTACGGGCAGGTCTTTGATCAGGACAACCGTGTCACCGTGTTCCAGCCGCATGCCATTGCTATCGACATGGACAACGTCCGCGCCGCGCCTGTCCGCAGCCCGCGCCGCCACGGCCGGTTCCATCATCATGCTTTCGCGCGCTTCCGAGGCCCAAGCTTCGTCAATCTCGCCCAACCGTCGCCAAACGGCGATTTGCACTGCATCCACGCCGGACCAAGCAGCTCCCTCAAGGCAGCGCCAATGCGCGTCGGGCACGTCACCATCGCCGCGACACGCGCCACACAAGAGCACCTGATCGTCCTCGGTGACGTCAACGTTGCCCAGCCCGTCCGCCACGCCGCAAAATTCGCAAACCCCGCCCGAGCGGCTCATCAATTCGTCCCAGCGCATGTCCGATCGTCCTTTTTAACTTGTCCTGCGCATGTCGCACCGCCCACCCGCAAAGGGCAAGGCACAAATCCGCGCAACGCGCGCGCTTCATCAAAAACCCTTGCAATTTTGACGCAAAGGCCCTAAATGCCGTCTGCGAACGTTATTCTATCTCGACCTACTGTCTTCCTTTATCGGCGACTGTCATTCGAACTAGCACTGACTAAGCCAAGGCTGCCGCACTATCGCGGGCAGCGAATATCTAAAGGAATACACACGATGGCTAATGGCACCGTGAAATGGTTTAACTCCACTAAAGGTTTCGGCTTTATTGAGCCCGAAGGCGGTTCTAAGGATGTGTTTGTACACATCTCCGCAGTCGAGCGTTCCGGCATGACCGGTCTGGCCGATGGCGCGAAAGTTACTTTCGACATCGAAGCTGGCCGTGACGGCCGCGAAAGCGCGATCAACCTGGCTCTGGCCTAAATCACGCTTCCCTTCGGGGATCGCAAAAAATACGAGAAGGGGCAGCATCACGCTGCCCCTTTTTGCATTTTATTACAGACCCTTGGCCCAATTGGTAATCGCACCCGCACTTACGGCACCAGACTGTCGTTTGACCTCGCGCCCGCCCTTGAACGCCACCATCGTCGGGATGCCACGGATCCCATAACGTTGCCCCGCAGACTGGTGCTTTTGCGTATCAACCTTTATCAATCGCGCCTGCCCTTTTAGCGCCGTCGCTGCTTTGGCAAATTCCGGTCCCATGACCTTACAGGGGCCACACCAAGGCGCCCAGAAGTCCACGACAAGCGGGATATCATCGGTCTGCGCCGCCTTCACGAGCGTCGAAAGATCAACGTCCACGGGCGTGTCCGACATCAGCGCGGCTTTGCATTTGCCGCACTTTGGAGCCGCGCTCAATTTTTCAAACGGCACTGCATTGATCTGTCCGCACGACAAACAGGTGATTTTCTTACCAGCCATCTTCGGTCTCCTATATATCTCAATATCCAGATATGTTTCAAAAACCCTTTTGGCAAGGGAGCCATCGCTTTCACGCCCACCCAAGGCGGATAATTGCCGCTATGTTGAAATGCCAGATCGCAATTGCGCTTGCTGTCAGCCCCGTTCCATTGCCGAAAATCGCGAACTTTGTGGCTATGTTGGTTACAATCGACATGGCAATTTTCGCGCGACCCGCTTCATGACAGCAAAAGAGGCCTATTGCCGATTGGTCAATTGGCCGATCAAGCTGACAGTCGTCGCCTCGTTCCATACGCACAGCACGTTTAGCCCGTAATACCATTCAGAGGTGCCATCAGTCACCAACATCGACCCAGAAGAAGGATCTGAAATTGATATTGTGCCGATATTATCTGCGGATTACCATGGTATATTGATACCAACGAGATTGGCGTGAGTCAGATGTGTTGCATCGGCTGCCTGCAGCAAATTCCATATTTCGCGAGCATGGCAGACGGTGTTGTGCGCACCAACTACTCCCATCGCAGTCTGCAAAAACGTGCGGCAATGCGTTAGCACAAATACGTTATTGCCCTGCGATCCCTTCGACAAACCGCAACACGTCCGGGCCAAGCGTTTGGACGATGACTTTTACGCCAGCCGGATTTGGATGAATACCGTCGCTTTGCATAAAATTGCGCACGTTTTCTTGCGTTCCCGCAGCATCCAACAAACCTTGAAAAAACCGCGGCGCCAATTGCACCTCAAATTCTGCCGCAAGGTCGGAATACATCCCGTCAAACGCCAGCTTGAAATCGGGACCATAGTTGTTGGACGCTTCAAGCCCAATCAGCAGCACAGCAACCTCCGCGTCCCGCGCCGCTACCAAAATTCCCCGCAAGTTGTCGCGGCTGACTGCTGGATCAATGCCGCGTAGGAAGTCATTGCCGCCCAGCGTCACGATCATGCCAGCCACGTCCGGCGTCAGCGTCCATCCGATCCGCGAAAGACCGCCCGCTGTAGTGTCCCCCGAAACGCCTGCGTTGATCACCACCACATCGGCCCCGTTTTCGCGCAGCCAGCCTTCAAGCTGCGGCACCAAGCCGTCCTCGTGTGCCAACCCAAAACCGGCCGTCAGGCTGTCACCCAAGGCAGCAATTGTCACAGGTTCGGCCTGCGCCGCAGCGCCACAGGTGAACACGGTGGCAAGTCCGAGGTTGCGCATTCCCCGCAGCGCCCCATATCCAGTGGAGCGAACCCATTGAAAGCCCTTGCTGATGTCCAATCCAATCGTGTCGCTGTCTGATGTGTCCCTGTCCCTGCGCGGCAATGCGGGGATGGTAGATATCCTGCACGGCATCACTCTTGACGTGCAACCGGGTGAAACCGTGGGGTTGGTCGGGCCAAGCGGGTCTGGCAAATCGTCACTCCTTATGATCATGGGCGGCCTGGAACAGGCCACGGGCGGTTCGGTTCAGGCATTGGGTCACGACATGACCCACATGGGCGAAGACGATCTGGCGCGCCTTCGTCGTGACAATATGGGGGTGGTGTTCCAATCCTTCCACCTCATTCCGACAATGACCGCTGTGGAAAATGTTGCGACCCCGCTGGAACTGGCGGGCCACCGCGATGCATTTGCGCGGGCCGAGGCTGAATTGGTCGCAGTGGGCCTTGGTGATCGTGCGGGACATTATCCCAACCAATTATCGGGCGGCGAACAACAGCGCGTGGCCTTGGCACGTGCCGCTGCCCCGCGCCCGAAACTGCTACTGGCTGACGAACCCACTGGCAATTTGGATGAAACCAACGGGGCGGCGATAATTGATCTGCTGTTTGATTTGCGCGACCGGCATGGCGCGACCTTGATCCTTGTCACCCACGCGCCCGAACTGGCCACCCGTTGTGACCGCGTAATCTCTTTGCGTGACGGGCGGATCGCGGTTTGAGCCTCGCGCTCGCCTCGCGTTTTGCGCGCCGCGAATTGCGCGGAGGCCTGCGCGGCTTTCGCATCTTCCTTGCGTGCCTTGCCCTTGGTGTCGCCGCGATTTCTGCCGTCGGCACCGTACGCACCGCAATTGAAGCGGGTTTGGAGCGCGAAGGTGCAACCCTGCTTGGCGGCGATGTCGAAGTTGAATTCACCTACCGTTTCGGGCGCAACGATGAACTGGCTTGGCTGAGCGGTATCGCCGAAGATCTCTCTGAAACTGTCGATTTCCGCTCGATGGTCGTGGTGGAACGCGACGTGGTGGAACGCGGACTGACCCAGATCAGGGCCGTGGATTCTGCCTACCCGCTAGTCGGCGCCGTCACGCTTGATCCGCCCATTCCATTGGCCGAGGCCTTGGCCGATTATGGTGCGGTCATCGAACCTCTTCTCGCCGACCGTCTTGCCCTGAACGTTGGCGACAAGATCCGCCTTGGCACGCAGGACTTTACGCTCCGCGCGATCCTGACTCGTTACCCCGACAATGGTGCGTCTGGCTTTGCCCTTGGGCCGCGCACAATCGTGCGGACAGTGGACTTGGCGGATGCCGGCCTAATCGCCGAAGGTACACTTTTTTCAACGCATTATCGCCTCAACCTGCCCGCCGATGCCGACCTTGCTGCCCTCGAGGCCGAGGCCGAGGCGAAATTCAGCAATAGTGGTTTGCGCTGGCGCGATGCGCGCGAAGGCGCGCCGGGAATCGCCCGATTTGTTGACCGCATCGGCGCGTTTCTGGTGTTGATCGGATTGTCGGGCCTCGCCGTTGGCGGCGTCGGTGTATCGGCGGCTGTGCGCGCGTATCTGTCCGGTAAATCCGAAGTCATCGCAATCCTTAAGACCCTTGGCGCGACCCGTGCAACGATCTTTCAGACATACTTTCTACAAATAGGCGCTCTCACCATTCTTGGCGTCACTATCGGTGTGATCCTTGGCGCAGGCGTCCCGGTCGTCCTCGCGCCCCTGATCCAAGCAGGCCTGCCATTTCCAGCCGAATTCGCCTTCTATCCCGCCCCCATGGCCGAGGCCGCGCTTTATGGCGTCCTGTCCGCCCTGATCTTCACGCTTTGGCCGCTGGCGCGCGCCGAAGAAATCCGCGCCGCCGCCTTGTTTCGTGATGCGTTTTCCGGCGGCCGCGCCCTGCCCGCAACACGCTATGTAATCGCCACATTCCTGCTGATTGCCGCTCTTTTGGGCGCAGCCATTGTCCTTTCGGGTGCGGCTTTTCTGGCGCTGTGGACCGCCAGCGGCATTTTATTCGCCCTCACCCTTCTCGCTGTAAGCGCCCTTATCGTGCAATTCTTCGCCCGCACCACCCGCCGCGCCGCACGGGGCTTTCCAGCGATCCGTATGGCCCTTGCCGCGATCGGCGGGCAAAGGGGAGAAGCGACTTCGGTTGTGCTCTCACTGGGGCTTGGCCTTGCCGTTTTAGCCGCCGTTGGCCAAATTGACGGCACCCTGCGCAATTCCATCAGCAACGACCTCCCCGAGATCGCGCCGTCCTATTTCTTTGTCGATATCCAACCAAACCAGATCGACGGCTTTCGCAGTCGTCTTGCCGACGACAGCCAAGTAAACTGGGTCGACAGTGCACCGATGCTGCGTGGCGTCATCACCCAGATCAATGGCATGCCTGCGAGCGATTTCACCGATCATTGGGTGATCCAAGGCGACCGGGGCGTGACCTATGCCGCCGAGGCCGGCGTAGGCACGACCATCACTGCAGGCGAATGGTGGCCAGCTAATTATACCGGCCCCCCACTGGTGTCATTTTCTGCTGATGAAGCCGTTGAAATGGGCCTTTCGCTGGGCGATACAATCACCGTCAACATCCTTGGGCGGGAGATCAGCGCCACCATCACCAGCTTTCGAGAAGTAGACTTTGGCACCGCCGGGATCGGTTTTGTTATGTCGATGAACCCTACCGCGCTAACCGGTGCGCCACACAGTTGGATTTCCACGGTTTACGCCGACGAAGCCGCCGAAGCCGCGATCCTGCGCGATCTTGGCGATGCCTATCCCAACATAACCGCGATCCGTATTCGGGACGCGATTGATCATATCATAGCCTTGCTGGGGGGCATCGCGACGGCTACGCGATATGGTGCCCTCGCCACGCTAATTACTGGCTTCCTTGTTCTGATCGGTGCCGCAGCCGCGGGTGAACGCGCCCGCACTCAAGAGGCCGCGATCCTGCGCACGTTGGGGGCGACGCGGGGATTAATCCTACGCAGCTTTGCACTGCGCGCGCTGATCCTTGGCGCGGCGGCGGGTTGCGTCGCCCTTGCTGCTGGCATTGCAGGTGGCTGGGCCGTGAGCACCTTTGTCATGAAAACCGGCTACACCGTGATCTGGACCTCGGCAGGCGCGATAATCATCGGCGGCGTCCTGGCCGTTTTGGCGGCGAACCTAGCCTTTGCCTGGCGTCCCCTGATGATGCGCCCCGCCCGTGTGCTGCGAGCGCGCGCATAGGCTAGCGCCGCGCGT
The DNA here is from genome assembly GCA_937891785.1 of uncultured Octadecabacter sp. Classification (GTDB taxonomy): domain Bacteria; phylum Pseudomonadota; class Alphaproteobacteria; order Rhodobacterales; family Rhodobacteraceae; genus SW4. Next base: position 9,104 of record CALAGN010000069.1, on the reverse strand, counting down.
GCAGCAAGCCGATCAATCGTCCATTTCGCGCAAACGGGCGCACAGGTACTCTGGGCCCGCCGCCTTTGATGACCCGCCACGCAAGAAATAAGGCAACCGCAGCAAAGACAATGCCGCCCAGCGCCTGCCCTATCAACACACCGGGCGCGCCCCACCACATTCCGCCAAGGATCACAAACGGGATCGTGCCCAAAGTGTGCCGCCCCCAGTTTACAACGGTCGAATAGAACGGATGCCCAAGATTGTTGAACGCCGCATTGGCGACAAAAATAACCCCGTTGAAAAAGAACAGCAGGCTAAGCGGACCTGCGAACAGGAACACCAGCGACAGTGCCTGCCCTTGAAGGGCGAACAGCCAAGCAAGCGGGCCGCGCAGCAGAAATAGTAACACTGACACGACGGCTACAATCACAAGTGTAAACAGCAAGCCATCAATAACTGTCCGCCGCACCCGCGCGTATTGCCCTGCACCCGCGTTCTGGCCAATGATCGGGCCAATCGCACCCGACATCGCAAAAATCACGCCAAATGCCACAGGCGTCATGCGCGCGATAATCGCCATGCCCGCGACGGCTTCCTCGCCAAAGGCGGCCATGGAGCGGGTGACATAGGCTTGCCCGATGGGCGTCGCCAGTTGGGTCAATACCGCAGGCACACCGATCGCCAAGATCGGCGTCAGGTCAAGACGGAGCGTCGCAAGCGAAGGCCGCCCAAAGCCGCCATGATGACGCACAATCGGCCAAAGGGCCGCAACGGCCATGGCAACGCGCGCGGCGACACTGGCCAATGCCGCGCCCGTCAGTTCAAGGTCAAATCCAAAGATCAGGATCGGGTCCAACACTGCGTTGATTATCGCGCCCCAAATCGTCGCCATCATCGCCCGGCGCGCATCACCATGCGCCCGCAGGATCGCACCTCCGACCATGCCGATCAACAGGAACGGCAGCGATGGCACGACGATCGCAAGGTAGTGCACCGCCAATTCCAGCGTGTCACCCTTGGCGCCCATCAGCTTGGCAAGGGGCACCAGATTTGCCCAGACGATCCCAGCGAAAACGGCACCAAACACGACGCCATATATTAACGCGTTCGTTGCGCGGCGTTGCGCTGTTTCGGTGTCACCCTGCCCCAAGGCGCGCGCCACAAGCGCCCCTGCGGCAATCGCCATGCCGATCCCAAAGGACGACGTGAAAAACAAGATTGCGCCTGCATATCCGACTGCGGCGGCCAGTTCGGCCTTTCCCAACATCGAGATAAAAATCATGTCGACAAAATCGACCATGAACACGGCCATCAGCCCAAGGCTAGCCGTCAGGGCCATGACCGTGATGTGGCGCAGCGGTGAGCCGCTGAGAAAGACCGCTCGGGATGTATCAGACATGATTGGCTACGACCTCGCGGATCGCATTGAAAAGCACATCCATGTCGCTAAATCGCGTCCGGTGGTTGGTGATATTGACACGGATCGCCACTTTGCCACCCAGACGCGTGGTCGAGGGGGCCGCAATCCCGCTGACCTGCAAAGCCACCACGATCCGGTCGTTCAAAGCATCAAGTGCCGCATTGTCCAGCCCCGTGGGCACGGCGCGAAAACAGCAGATATTCATCGCTACAGGCGCGAGGCGATCAAAGCCCGCGTCGGCGTCAACCAACCGTCCCAAATAGGCCGCCTGATCGCAGTTTTGCGTGATAAGCGCGCCGATTTTGGCAGGGCCATGCTCGTTCAGATGCGCCCAGATCTTTAGGGCGCGAAACCCGCGCGACAGTTCGGGCCCATAATCAACTGGCCACGGATTGCCTGCCGCCAGCCCTTGGGTTGCGGGGAGCAGATAGTCAGGGCGGTCCGAAAATGCGCGGCGATGCGCGTCCTCGTCGCGGATCAGCACAAAGCCCGCGTCGTAATTCACATGCGCCCATTTGTGGAAATCAAAGGCGAGGGAATCCGCGCGCTTGATCCCCGACAGGCGGTCCCGCAACCGGTCACTTAGCACTCCCAGCGCGCCGAATGCTCCGTCGATGTGGAACCATAGGCTTTCAGCAGCGGCTATATCAGCAATCGCTTCCAGATCATCAATCGCACCAACATTCACCGCTCCCGCGGTGCCAATCACGGCAAAGGGATGCAGGCCCGCCGCGCGATCTGCGCCAATAGTGGCGCACAGGGCGTCCATATCCATCTCGAAGGCATCATTCACCGGAATCCGACGCAATGCGTCCGATCCCAACCCCAGCATATCAAAAGCACGTGCGACGCAGGAATGCGACTGATCGGACGTGTAACCAACCAGCTTTGCGCTCTGCACGCCGGTCTTTCGCACATCAAATCCCAACGCACGATCACGCGCGGATTTCAGCGCGATGATCGTCGCAATTGACGTGCCAGACACGACCAGTCCGCTGGCGCTTTGCGGGAATTCGAACAAATCGCGAACCCAGTCGACGACCTGTTTTTCTATATACATCGCACCGTGATCACGCCCACCAAGGTTAGCGTTCATCGCAGCGGCGGCAATGTCGGCGATCACATTGGACGGCGTGCCAGCCCCGTGCACCCAACCGAAAAAGCGCGGATGTGTGTTGCCAACGCCATGTTGCAGCAGGGCGGTGATCTGCGCGTCCGTTGCCGCACCGCCGCGCCCGTCTTCTGGCAAACCATTGCGCAAATCGGTTTTCATGCCATCAGGAACAGGCGTCCAGACACGACCACCGCGTGCGCCTTCCATCTTGTCCACGGCGGCATCAAGCATCGCATGGGCTCGGGCGCGAAACGCCTCCCAGTCAGTCGGATCAAGCGAAGGCGCGGTGTTGTCCGGTGTCTTATCTGCGCCCATCGTTTTCCCCTCAACCAATCCGCGGCTTGACCTGCATCAGCGGCATCGTTTGGGCCATTTCCGGCCCGCGATCACGCCCCGTCACCGCGCGGCGCAACGGCATGAACAGCCCCTTACCTTTGCGACCTGTCGCCTCTTTCACCAAGCCGGTCCAGTCGGACCATGTGGCATCGTTATAGGGCGGATCACCCAACAACCCCAATGCCTGCACGACAAAATCTGCGTCTTCGGCGTCAACTTTGGCTGGGGTGCCATTCTGGAACAAGTCCCACCACGGGGCCATGTCATCCAGATTGTCAATGTTATCATGCAAAACGCCCCAGAACGCCGCACCCATGTCGGCTGGCACCCCAAGCGCCGCGATCTGATCAGCGACAGCATCATATGGACGCGCGGCCAGCCAACGCGCGTTCAACGGTGCAAGGTCGACAACGTCAAATTTCGTCGGAGCGGACCCGAATTTGTCGATGTCAAAACCGGCTACGATTTCATCGACTGTCTCGCGCAGTTCAACCGGATCAGAGGAGCCAAGCCGCGCCATCATTGAAAGAATCGTCATCGGTGCTATGCCATTGGCGCGTAGATCGCGCAGGGCCAAAGTGCCCAGACGTTTGGACAATGCCTCGCCTTGCGGACCAGTCAGCAGTGAATGGTGCGAAAACCGCGGCACGGTGCCGCCAAGTGCCGTAATCATCTGGATCTGTGTCGCCGTGTTGGTCACGTGGTCGGACCCGCGCACAACGTCGGTAATGCCAAATTCCGTATCGTCCACAACGGACGCAAATGTATACAAAATCCGCCCGTCATTCTTGAATAACACAGGGTCCGAAACCGACGCCGAATCAATCGAAATATCGCCGATGATCCCATCAGGCCACTCGATCCGCTCAAGGTCCAGCTTGAAGCGCCAGTGCGATCCACGCTCGCTGCGTAGCGCATCTTTTTCGGCCTCGCTCAACGCCAACGCTGCGCGGTCATAGACCGGCGGCTTGCCCATGTTCAGCTGCTTTTTACGCTTCAAGTCCAGCTCGACCGGCGTTTCGAAACACTCATACAAACGCCCCATTTCGATCAGGCGGGCTTTGGCTGCAGCGTATTGCTCCATCCGCACGGACTGCCGTTCGACGCGGTCCCATGTCAGGCCCAGCCAATCCAGATCAGTTTTAATCCCGTCCACATATTCTTCTTTAGACCGCTCACCATCAGTATCATCAATCCGCAGGATGAATTCACCGCCCTGTTGGCGTGCAATCGCATAGTTAAAAAGTGCTGCACGCAGGTTGCCGATATGCAAATATCCGGTGGGCGACGGGGCGAAACGAGTGATGGTCATAATGGTCTCCTATGTGCCGCAAGGCTCTTTCATAGTGGCGCGATAATGTCCATATAAAGGGGATGAGCAAAGCATTTCCCAACCCAGAAGACCTATTCGCGATTGCCGCGCAAACGGTCGAAAGTTTCCCCGACGCTTTTCGCACCAACGCGCAGGCCGTGCTGATCCGTGTCGAGGATTTCATCCCGCCTGACATGCTCGACGAAGACGAGGACGAATGGGATATAACCGGCCTTTATACCGGCGTGCCAATGACCCTGAAACGTGCCGATGATATCCCTGATGGGCCGGATACGGTCTGGCTGTTTCGGATGCCTATTTTGGATGAACTGAGCGACCGAACCGGCGAAACGCTCGAAGCCCTTGTCGCCCATGTGACGGTGCATGAATTCGCGCATCACTTTGGCTGGTCTGACGATGACATTGCGCGGATTGACCGTTGGTGGGAATGATCACGCGCTGATAGCGCTACCAATTGGTGCTTGCAGCGCCTCCAGCCGTTTGGCACCATCACCCCGAAAGGTGATGCGTATGCATGATATCCTCACCGTTACGTTGAACCCCGCGCTTGATCTGGCAACCTCCGTGTCCGAGGTGCAGCCAAATATCAAACTGCGCTGTGCGCCCCCTGTTACCGACCCCGGTGGTGGTGGCATCAACGTGGCACGAGCCATTCATCAGCTTGACGGACAGGCAAGGTGTTTTGTAGCACTTGGCGGCGATACCGGACATGCCCTGCTGCACCTTTTGACCAAGGCGGGGTTGACGCCCGTGGTTCACACCGCCCCCAGCGAAACTCGAAAATGCCTTGCGGTTATTGACCTGCATAGCAACAACCAGTTCCGTTTCATGTTGCCCAGTCCCGATTGGGAGCCTGACGATATCGACGCCGCCCGCGCCGCGATTCGTGCCGCAGCCCAACCCGGTAGCATAATTGTGTTGTCGGGCAGTGGGCCCAGCGGGGGCGCGCCCGATCTTTATGCCCGCATCTGTCAAGATTTTGCCGACACCGACGCGCGGGTGATCCTTGATACATCCGGCCCGATCCTTGCCCACCTTGCCGCAGGTCAGGTGCAGCCACCAATGGTACTGCGCATGGATCAGCACGAGGCCGAAGGGCTTGCCCGCCGCCCACTGTCGTCGCGCGACGATAGTGCCGCGTTTGCCGCAAGCCTCGTGCGGCGCGGGGCGGGGCAAATGGTGATCGTTGCACGCGGTGCTGACGGCTCTGTGCTTGCCGACGGCACGCAGCGCCTGCACGTGGCGGCACCTAAGGTCGAAATTCGCAGCAAGGTGGGCGCAGGCGATAGTTTTGTTGGCGGGTTCACCATGGCTTTGGCGCGCGACGAGGATATCGCCGCCGCCTTGCAACACGGGTCCGCCGCCGCAAGTGCTGCCGTCATGACCGACGGCACACAACTATGTCACAAGGACGACTATTTGCGCCTGTTGGATACCTGCGTGGTCAATCCACTTTAGGTCGGGGTGACGGGCCATCGCGTTGCCAGATCGTCAATACCTGCACGGATCAATTCTGCGATGACCTCTGCATCAACGTCAGCCAGCTTGTTAATATATATCAAAAATTCGCCAGTTTGTGTTTGCCAAGCCGTGCCAATTGGTCAGCGAAACCGGTGTATCCGGGCATGATGTAGATGCTGACGTTACCCTTGCGCGGGCTGAATTCGGTCGCCAGAAAGTCCCTCTCGCGGCCACTATCGTAGGACTAATGATACTGCCCGCATCAGATAATGCCCCCCCACATGCGCGGCTGCCAGCCAGTGACGCGCTCGAAAATATCGTTGAGTGCCATCGCATCAGCGCGGCGCGGCGCGCAGGGTGATCAATCGCGGCGATAAAATCATCAACGCTTACATCAGTCGCTTGGGTCTTGTCGTCTATCTTTGCCATATCACCCTCCGCTATCTCAAAGCACGGTGACGCAGTTCAGCTGTCATCGCGCCAGCGGTTCACGATCGGATAACGACGATCCAGCCAGAAGGCCCGCTTTGAAAGGCGCGGACCGGGGGCCGACTGGAAGCGTTTGTATTCGCTGATATAAAGCAGATGTTCGATCTTCTTGACCGTCGCACGATCGTACCCTTCGGCGACACAATCAGACACGCTTACCTCTTCGTCCACCAATAGCATCAGGATGCCGTCAAGCACGTCGTAAGGCGGCAGGCTGTCCTCGTCCTTTTGGTCGGGGCGCAACTCGGCCGAGGGCGGTTTGTTGATGATGCTTTCGGGAATCATTTCGCCCGCAGGTGCCGCCATCCACCCACGATGGTTCGCGTTGCGCCATCGGCAGGTATCAAACACCCGCGTCTTATACATATCCTTGATCGGGTTATAGCCGCCTGCCATATCGCCGTAGATCGTGGCATAACCCACGGCCACTTCGGATTTATTGCCCGTCGTAAGCAGCATTTCGCCAAATTTGTTGGACTGCGCCATCAGCAACAGGCCCCTGATCCGGCTTTGGATATTTTCTTCGGTCAGACCCTCGTCCAGCCCTGCAAACAGCGGCGCGAGGGTCTCGGTTACGGCAGCGCGGGTCGCGGCAATCGGCACGATGTCATATTTGCAGCCCAGCGCGTTTGCGCAGGCTTTGGCGTCATCCAAAGACGACTGCGAAGTATATTCAGACGGTAACATCACGCAGCGCACGTTTTCCGGCCCCAGCGCATCGGCTGCAATCGTCGCGACAATCGCGCTGTCGATCCCGCCGGACAGACCCAGCAGCACCTTCTTGAACCCCGTCTTGCGCATATAATCGCGCAGGCCCTCGACCATGACGCGATAGTCCTGCTCCATATCATCAGGGAAAATCGACACGTGACCGGGCAAGGCACGCCAGCCCTCGTCGTCACGCACAAAATCCACATGCACCACGGCTTCGTCGAAAAACGGTAGTTTCACGGCCAGTTCACCGCCGCGGTTCAAAACGAACGATCCACCGTCAAACACCTGATCATCCTGTCCGCCAACGAAATTCAGATAGACCAGCGGCACATCATTTTCGATCACGCGGGCCACCATGTTGGACAGGCGGATATCGTATTTGTTGCGGAAATAGGGCGATCCGTTGGGGACCAGCAGCATTTCAGCTCCGCTTTCTACCATCGCCTCGCAGACGTCCTCGTACCATGCGTCTTCGCAGATCGGCGACCCGATACGCAGCAGGCCTGCATCCCAAGGCCCCTGCATCTCGCCGCGTGAAAACAGACGCACCTCGTCGAAGACGTTGAAATTGGGCAGGAAATACTTGCGTGTGGTCGCATGAACATTGCCACCCTTTAGGATGAAATAAGCGTTGTGAAGCTTGGGCAATTCCGCCAGTGGTCCGCCAATCCCGATCATCGGGCCATCGGCGCAATCACGCGCAAGCTGTTCGACAGCATCCATCGCCGCGAGCGTGAACGCGGGCTTCAGCACCAGATCTTGCGCCTGATAGCCTGTGATGAACATCTCGGGCAGCATGACCATATCAGCCCCCGCCGCGCGGCCCTGTTCCCAGGCATCACGAGCCTTGGCAGCATTGCCCTTGATGTCCCCCACGGTGGGGTTCAACTGGGCCAGTGTCAGGCGAAATGTGTCAGTCATTAAGGCAATCCTCTGTTCCCGCATCATCATTTAGCAGAACAACCGGCAAGGGGAAGCCGATTGCGCCAGAACTTGATCCAATCCGCCGTTGCGTGGCCCAGTCCTGTCCTCTAGTCTTGGTGGCATGAAAATGAGGAACTGTACTCACATGACACGCCCCGCTTTTCCGCGCACTCTGACCTTGATCGCAGCCCTGCTGCTTGCCGCGCCAGCGATTGCACAGGATGCCACGGTCAAACAATATGAAGACGGCGGCTTCTACGAGGGCAGCTTCCTGAACGGCCTCCAGCATGGGTTAGGCACCTACCGTTTACCCAATGGCTATGAATACACCGGCGAATGGTTCGAGGGTGAAATTCGCGGTCAGGGCATAGCACAATTCCCCAACGGATCAGTCTACGAGGGGCAATTTGCGCTTGGCAAACCCGAGGGTTTCGGGCTGATTACATTCGCTGACGGCGGCACCTTCGAGGGTGACTGGGCCGATGGCGAAATTTCGGGACGCGGCATAGCGCGCTATGCCAATGGCGTAGTGTACGAGGGTGATTTTCGCAACGCCATGCACCACGGCATGGGCACGATGCGCAGCCCCGCTGGATATAGTTACGAAGGGCCGTGGGTCAACGGCGTCAAACAGGGCGAAGGCATGATCACCTATCCTGACGGCGCGGTCTACCAAGGCTCGCTTGCGGACGGCGAACGCGAAGGACAAGGCACGCTGACGATGGCAGACGGTCTGGTCTACGCTGGCACATGGGCTGCGGGTCAAATCGAAGGCCAAGGCCGTCTTACCCAGCCAAATGGCGATATTTACGAAGGCGATCTGGTCGCCGGGCGCAAAGCTGGCACAGGTACAGTGACCTATGCAAACGGTGACGTTTATCAGGGCGGTTTTGCCGATGACCGGCGCCAAGGCCAAGGCACGTTCCGCGGGGCGGATGGCGATACCTACATCGGCGGTTGGGTCGCTGGCCAAATCGAAGGGGTCGGCGTTGTGACCTATCCCGACGGGTCCGTCTACGAGGGTGAATTCCGCGGTGATCTGGTAGATGGCACTGGTACCATTACTTATCCCGACGGTTCTAAATACGCTGGAGAGTGGCGTGCGGGCGTCATCAATGGCGCGGGAACCGCGACCTATGCGAATGGCCTAGTCTACGAGGGCGAATTCCTTGACGCCAAAAACCATGGCATGGGCACGATGACCTATGCCGACGGCTACACCTATGTCGGCGCGTGGGGCGATGGTCAGCGCAACGGCATGGGAACTGCAACCTACGCCGACGGCACGATCTACGAGGGCGAATTCCTGAACGGTCAGCGCAACGGGCGCG
>CALAGN010000068.1 GCA_937891785.1 uncultured Octadecabacter sp. | reverse complement strand
GTGGTAAGTGGTAAGTGGTAAGTGGTAAGTGGTAAGTGGTATGTGGTCTTTTCTTTTGGGGTCACCTAATTGTTGTCGTCATGGACACAAAACTTAACAGGCGCCTTTTTCTTGCCGCTTGCGGCTCGTTTGGCATTGCGGCTTTTACGGGCAATGTCCCATTGGTGCGACCGGCCAACGCGCAGGGTCTGGCGGCTGATCTTGGGCCCGTTGCAAACCCCGACTTTGCGGCTTGGGTCACGCGGTTTCGCCCGCGCGCCATGCGCGTTGGAATTTCTGCCACAACGTTTGACGCGGCTTTTGTGTCTGCGGGCTATATTCCCGGTGTGATCACCCGCGACGGCACCCAAATTCAGACCCGCCGCACGCTTGAGGAATACCTTTCGATAGCGACGTCCGATGAGCGGCTGGCAAAGGGCCGCGCCGCGATGTCACGCTACGGTAGCGCACTCGACGCAATCGCAGCGCGCTACGGCGTTGATGCGCATATCATCGCGGCGATCTGGGGCATGGAAAGCCAGTTTGGCGAAAAGCGCGGAGACATTCCGGTTATTTCATCCACTGCGACTTTGGCCTTTGACGGGCGGCGCGCGGAGTTCTACGAAAGCCAATTGCTGGCCGCGCTGCGCATTCTTGAGCGTGGTGATACGACCCCTGCGCAACTGACCGGAAGCTGGGCAGGTGCTATGGGCCACACGCAGTTTATTCCCAAGTCATATCAATCATTCGCAGTGGATTTCACCGGCGACGGGCGGCGCGATATCTGGGGCGATGACCCAAGCGATGCGCTGGCTTCCACGGCAAGCTATCTGGCGCGAAACGGCTGGCGCACGGGGCTGTCATGGGGCGGCGAGGCTGGAACGGGTGGGCCATCGGGGCGCGCGATCCAACCGCAGCAGGGCGGCGTAAGCTTTAATGTAACGCGTAATTTCGACGTGCTCAAAACCTACAATAATTCAGATCTTTACGCGATTGGTGTTGGCCATCTCGCGGATCGTCTTGGCGGGGCTGGTCCGTTGCAGGGCAGCTTTCCGCCCGACGCGAACGGGCTGACCAAGGATGACCGGCTTGCCATTCAACGCGGCCTTGTCGCGGGTGGGTATGATGTGGGCACAATCGACGGCGTGATAGGTGCCCAGACCGAGGCCGCAATCCGCGATCATCAACGCCGTCAAGGACTTGCCGTGACCGGTATCGCATCGCGCGACGTTCTGGCCAGCCTGCGTTAACCGCCTGCGTTACGCCAGTAGCCGCCCTTCGCGCACTGTCAGGATCATCCGCGCGGCCTCGTGTGGGGGTGGTAAGTCGCATGACAGGCTTGGGAACAGATCAAGGACTTCTTGTCGTGTGGCGTCTGCCAAGGCGTTCAGTGCGACCGGGCCGGGATAAAAGCTTTCGGATGGCACGCCGTCGGCCATGACGATCTCGTGGTGGTCAAACAGAATATGGATGTATTCAACCGTGCCGCCTGCCCGTTGACGGATCGTGCTTTCGTTGATCAATGCAATTGCGGGCACCAAGACTTCGTCCATGAAAAAAAGCAGCTCGGCGCGCCAGCCGGTCACCATCATGCGGTGCTGCGGGGATACGGCCAATGGGCGTGTGTTGCCAATCGCTCCGGTTGCGAAAACCACAGGGGCTGCGGTCACTTGTGCGGCGACTTTTTGACGCCCGATCCAGCGCAGCGGTTGAAAGCCGTTGTCGCGCGTGGCGACCAGGTCGCCTGTTTGCAATTCGTCGATCGGGCGCAGACCTGTTGCGGTCTCGATCAGGGTGCCGGTTGTAAAACAGGCCACCGCGGGAAAGTTATAGTCAAAGAACGAGCCATTGGGATTGCTGTTGCCCGACCCGTCGGCCGTTGCCCAATTGGACGTGTCCGAGATCGACGCGATCAGGGCCGCCTGAGTGACAGGGTTGGGCAGGACAGCGTCGTCGGTATATTCAAGGTAGTCTTCGTCGCCGTTATGAATGATCGCGCCGTTGGTTGTTGTCAGCCCTGTGCCCGAAAGTTCCGGCGTTCGCAGATAGTTGCCGTCAGCCTCGTTGCCGATGACGGCGACGAAATTCGTCGGTGTTACGACATCGCCCGAGCGGGTGCCCTGAAACGCCCAAAGCATCTCGTCTTTGCCAGCAAGGTTGTGGCCGCCCTGGATGTAGTCAACAGCACCGCCGTTTGAAAAAGTGACAGAATTTGCGCCGGGGTCCATGTCGATTTCAACGACGGTGCCAATCGGAATGCCGCCAACTGGCACGGTATATTCAAAAATCTGTCCTGACCCGCCAAAGCCCGTCCTGTCCCATCCATCGTCAGTGAAATAGATGATTTCACCAGCAGCGATGTCTGTCGTCGCAATAAAAGCAACGTCGTCATTGTCGGTATCAAAGCCGATAAACATCAGATCGCCGGGGTTCAGGGTCATCTTATGGTCTCACCCGTAAGCGTTACGGTGAGGGATATTGCGCGAATGTGTCACCAATTTGGCAACAATCACCATTGAGCCGGGTAGATTGTTTCCACCAGCGGTCTGGATGATCCGCGGGACGGTGCCGCTTTGCCACGTCGGCCAGCCCAGCATTTGTGGCACCGCAACAAAGCGTAACCTGCGCTGTGACAGCCCATCCAAAACACCCCGAAATACACTGCAATTCAACGATTTCCTGCCCGCGCGCGCGCGGCGGCGGCTGTTGCGTGCTAAACAATTGCAAAACAGGTCGAAAATTGGCGCGGTTTTGGTGTGCTTCGCGCTTGACGGGGCACATGGTGCATCCTAGAAGGCATCTCACGCTTGGGGTCACCCTCGGGCGGGCAGTGAGCGGTTGTAGCTCAGATGGTTAGAGTGCCGGCCTGTCACGCCGGAGGTCGCGGGTTCGAGCCCCGTCAACC
>CALAGN010000067.1 GCA_937891785.1 uncultured Octadecabacter sp. | reverse complement strand
GTTAGATCAATAATAAAGGCCCCGTTAGCGCGGGGCCTTTTGCGTTCTGGGACTCTGTACAATCGGAAAGACAGGCGTAGTGTGTGCAAAAATGAACAGGACGGTTTAGATGGCTGACCATAACAATACTGCATCCCCAGATCTGCCGGATTTGGTCGTGAACCATGACGGTAAGCGCGAGGGTGAGTCGCGCGCAATCGCACCCAAGCCAAGCCGCTGGCGGCTTCTGCGGCTTCTTGCGATTCCCGCTTTGTTGTTCTTGGGCGCTGTCATTGGCCTCTATTTTCAACCGCCAGGGCTGCAAAAATTCTTTCAGCTGACAGGACTGCAGCCGGGGGCCGGCACCGATGTGCCGATTGCGCTTCCACCCGAGATTTCGTTGCCCGACGATGTGATGCAAACGCTGCAAATCACCGATGTGATCGGCCTTGCACGCCTCATGCCGCAGGGCGACATTTCTACTGTTGCGCCACCTTATGGTGCTGGGGACGCGCGGATCGCGCAGGTGCTTGTGGCACAAGGCGATCGCGTTGACGCGGGCGATGTGGTTGCGCGGCTTGATAACGGCGCGCAATTGCAAAGTGCGGTCATGAGCGCCGAAGCCACGGTGGCCGTGCGTGCTGCGAGCCTGCTTCAGACCCGCCAAGGCGTGCAGATTTCAACGGACGAGGCGCGCGCAAGCTTTGAGCAGGCCGAGATTGCAGCACTTGAGGCGCGGTCTGAATTGACCCGCACACAAGAGCTGTTTGAGCGCGGCGTCACGACCCAAGCCGTGCTCGATATGACCCAATCCACCAGCAGTCAGGCGGATCGCGCCGTCGATCGCGCCCGGGCGACCTTGGCGCGCTATGAAAGTGCGGATACCGACGCGCAGCCCGATGTTCTGGTCGCCGCGCGTAATCTGGATGCCGCGCGCAGCGAACTTGATCGCGCGCGCCGTGATCTTGCTCGCGCCGAGGTGGTCGCGCCGATTGACGGAGTGATTTTGGATATCCACGCGCGTGCCGGAGAAAAACCCCCTGCCGATGGCATCCTTACCATGGGCGAAACCAAGGTCATGATGGCCGAGGTCGAGGTCTATCAGGATCGCATTGCGATGGTCGAACTTGACCAGCCTGTCGAATTATTGGCCGAAGCAATCCAGCGCACCCTTTCAGGGCGGGTAGTCGATATTGGTCTAACGGTCGGTCGACAATCGGTGGTGTCGGATGAAACGGCGGCCAATACGGACGCGCGGGTGGTCACTGTGCTGGTCGAGCTTGATGCAGATTCTTCCGTGATTGCGGCGCGTTATACAAACCTTGAAGTTATCGCGCGGATCGACACACGAGCCGCCCCATGAGCCGCCTTTTGGCCGCGCTGTTCGGACGTCTGCCGATTGGCTGGCTGCAACTGACCCATAGCAAAGGGCGGTTGGCGGCGGCTGTTGCGGGTGTGGCTTTTGCGAATGTCTTGGTGTTTGTGCAGCTTGGGCTTGCGTCTTCGATGGCGACAGCGACGTTGCGCCCATACGATTTTTTCAACGCTGATATCATGATTTCAGCACAGGATGCCAATGCCTTGACCGAAGGTGGTAATGTGGCGCGCCAGTGGATGTTCCAGGCCCTTGCCGATCCTGATGTGGTCGCGGCGACGCCGATCTATATCGGGATGATGAACTGGCAGCAGCCAGATCTGACGCTTGCCCTTTTGACGTTTGGAATTGATCCCAACAATGATGCGTTCATTGCGCCTGATATCGTCCGCAAGATCGCACCCCTGCGTCTGCAAAACGGTGCAATTATTGACTTCAATACGCGCGGGTTATCACCCGATGTGGCAGCCAGTATTCGCCCGCAAAGCCCGCAAACATTCGAAGTGTCGGGACAGACCGTAACTTTGTTCGATACATTTCAGGGCGGCGGTGGATTTGGCAGTGACGGGCATATGATCATGTCGGACCAGTCATTTCTGGCGCTGTCGGGTGGGCGTAGTGCGGGTGCCCCAGATCATATCTTGTTGCATGTGGCCAGCGGGGCTGATCCGGCGGTGGTGGCAGATCGGTTACGCGGTGCGATTTCGGACCAAAGCCTGCGCATCCGAACCTATGCCGCCGCCATTCAGCAAGACATTACCTATCAGAGCACTCAACGTCCTACGGGTGTTATATTCGGGTTTGGCGTAGTGATCGGTATCCTTGTAGGGATCGTGATCGTTTATCAGGTGTTGTCTACAGATGTGGCTGATCACATGCGCGAGTATGCGACCTTCAAGGCGATGGGATATGGCCAGTGGTTTTTCCTTGGAGTTGTGCTTGAGGAGGCGCTAATTTTGGCGGTATTCGGGTTCATCCCCGGATCAATCATCGGTTATAGTATGTTGTCTGGAATGCGAGAGATTACAAATCTGCCGATTGTCCTGACTGGCACGATGGCGTTTCAGGTGTTCTTTGGCACGCTTGCAGCATGCGCGATTTCGGGCGCACTTGCGACACGCAAACTTGCGGCTGCTGATCCCGCCGATCTGTTTTAGGGGGTTGGTATGGGAAATGACGCTCTCAAAGTTGCTGGCCTGAACCACTGGTTTGGGACAGGAGAAGCGCGCAAACAGGCGATCTATGATTTTGACCTGACAATTGCGCGCGGCAGCCTAACGATCCTGATGGGACCGTCGGGATCGGGCAAGACAACGGTGCTGACTCTGGTGGGCTGTTTACGTGATGTGCAAGAAGGGTCCGTGCAACTGCTTGGTCATGAATTGCACGGCGCGAGCAGGCCTATGAATGAAAGCCTGCGCAAACGGCTGGGGTTTATCTTTCAAGCACATAACCTGCATGAAAGCCTGACAGCCGAACAGAACGTGATGATGGGTTTGCAGGTGCACGGGCTGCGTGGGCCAACCTATACGCAGGCTGCACGTCGCGCGTTGGAATTGGTCGGCTTGGGCGACCGGATGACCTATTTGCCCCAAAACCTGTCGGGTGGGCAGAAACAACGGGTCGCTGTGGCGCGGGCACTTGTTGGTAATCCTGACATCATCTTCGCAGACGAACCCACGGCCGCGCTGGACAAGGAAAGCGGCGTGAATGTCGTGCGTATGCTCAAGGAATTGGGCCGCGCACGTGGCACGACCACTGTGATGGTCACCCATGACAACCGGATCCTCGATATGGCTGACCGCATTCTAACGATGGAAGACGGCCGTTTGATCAAAGATAGCGGCAGCCTAGTGTAGGATGGCCCGCGAACCCAGTGGCACCTGATCGTAAAGATGGGTGACGTGGGAATTCACCAAACGCACACATCCGTTCGAGACGGCGCTGGCGATGGTCCATGGCTGTGGCGTGCCGTGAATGCGCAGAAACGTATCACCGCCCCCCGGCGCAAACAGATAAAGAGCCCGCGCGCCCAGAGGGTTGTTTGGCCCGCCGGGCATCCCGTCAGCATACCGCGCATAAGATCCGGGGCTTCGTGCAATCATTTCGGGGGTGGGCGTCCAGCTGGGCCACTCTTTCTTAGCGCCAATCGTGAAGTCGCCGCTTTCATATAGTCCGGCACGGCCAATGCCGACCGTGTAGCGGATCGCGCGCCCTTCGGGCAGCGTCCAATATAGGGCAAAAGCACCGGGATCGACGTGCAACTCGTTTGGTCCAAAATCATTGGCGATGTTGACGATGCGCGGCATATATTCTTCCGGCACAACGTGGGTTGCAGCGGATTGGGAAAAGACAGGTGTAGCGGTAATTGCCGCGGTGGCGGCACCTGTCTGTATGAAATGGCGACGTGTAAGCATGTTTGAACCTCTCGTTTAACCAAGCACGCAGCAAGGTTAGAAAACCGACGGCGTGCTTGCAAGAATTACCACCCAAGGATGTGGACAGTTTATCGTGATCAGCGATCACGCGTCAGCGTCTAAACAGACCGCTATGTCCGGCGAAGCCTGAGATTGCAGTTGCGACGCAACCGAATAGAATCGGTGTGAATGTGCCGACAAATTCAGCCAGGGGTGTCTTTGTGATGCGTGCCCCTCCCCATAAACCGCCTTCTGCACAGCGGTACTGAAACTATCGGATTGTCATGCCGAAATTTCACGGGGAATTTGTGCAACAAAAAGGCCCCAGTGCAGAACACTGGGGCTTTCTGATATTTTCGAAAGAGATCGAAGATTAATCTTCGGCCTTTTCTTCTTCAGCATCTTCACCAGTTTCCTGATCAACAACCTTCATCGACAGGCGCACCTATGACATCAGGGGCACAAAAGGCGCCTTGACCAGCGCGATGCCAGCCAAGGGATTGATTGAAGATAACCGTATCTGATCCGCAATAGATCTAGAGGTTCAGCAAACTGCGAAGTTCGGCCATGGCTTCGGGAGACAATTCCCGTCCACTGGTCAATGCGGCGAGACTTTCGTCAGCAATTACTTGGGCTTCGACAGCGTCTTGCCGATCAGCGAGGTATTCGCCTTCGGCGGCAGCGACGGCAGCCTCATACCCACCATCGGGGAAAATAGAGGCGATCTCGGTTTCGGAAAGACCCAAGATCCGCTGATATTCAGCATAGGAGGTATTCTGTGTGGCAACCACTTCGACAAAGTTTTCCTGTGCGACTTTGAAGGTATTCAGGCGGCCAGGCATGCTGTCGGGTGATGCATTCGCAAGGGCGGTTGGGCTTGCATGCGCGGCGTTCAAACCGGCTAGTTCACGAGCAAGTTGACCACGACCCTGATTTCCCGGATATGGGCGCTCGCCGGCTCTAGTTTGGTCGTTTCCACGAGTCCCAGAATTTACACGCCCCGCGCCGTTTCCGCCTCGCTCGGCATAGGCGGCTGTTGCCGATATCGAGAAGACCGTTGCAGTCGTCACTGAAATTGCCAGTGCAATGCATGCTGATTTCATTACCGTTGATGTTCTATTCGTCATCTTGATCAAGCCCTCTAGGTTTTACCGCGCCCGAAATCGATCTTAAAATCAATCAATTATGGCATATGGATCGTATCTACCTCCAAATATTGGCTTTTTTGTGATCTCGCTACTGGCCTGTTCCAACGCCTATTGGAAAGGTTCGTAAAGAGAGTGGAAGCGCGTTCTTTGAATAGAAATAGG
>CALAGN010000066.1 GCA_937891785.1 uncultured Octadecabacter sp. | reverse complement strand
GTTTGCAATCAAACCACTGCCAGGCAATGGGTGTGAATTCTCGGCTCGATTGTTTGTATGCGCCGTCTCTGTCCCATTGATTTAGCGGCTACCGTCAATTTTTAATTGGCCTGATACCCCCTCCATTATTTTTGTTGGAGGATGCTATGGCGGATGGAAGTGGACTTGTGGGTCGGCTGGATATTGTTGAGCCGCGTCGGGGTAACCGGCGTTGGCCTGATGATGTGAAGGCCGGGATTGTTGCTGATAGTTTCCAGCCCGGTGCGCGCGTTGTCGATGTCGCAAGACGCCATGACATCGTCCCGCACCAGTTGTCTGATTGGCGACGGATGGCGCGTGAGGGCAAATTGGTTCTGCCTGCGGATGTGATGACATCGGTCTGTGATGCAACCCCGTCAGCCGATAAGCCTGAGCCTGCCTTTGTGCCGTTGGAAGTTGCCATGACATGGCAGGGCGCTGGCAGTATGTCAGGGCACGGTGAACGCGACGAGACATGTGGCGAGATAACGATCGCGATTGGGTCTGATGTCATGATCCGCGTTCCGGCCAGTGCCGATGTGGCGCGTGTGGCTGAATTGATCCGTTTGGTGCGAGGGGTCTCGTGATTGTCGCGGGGCAGCGGCTGCCGATTGTGATTGCGACCAAGCCGGTGGATTTTCGTCGTGGTCATGACGGGCTAGCAGCAGCGGTGCAGAACGAACTGGGGCTTGATCCGCATTCCGGTCTGACGGTGGTGTTCCGCTCCAAGCGGGGTGACAGGTTGAAGGTTCTCCTATGGGATGGCACCGGACTGGTACTGATCTACAAGCGTCTTGAAGTTTCCAACTTCGTGTGGCCCAAGATCCATGACGGTGTCATGCAGCTTTCTCGGGCCCAGTACGAGGCGTTATTTGACGGTTTGGATTGGCTGCGAATGACGCCGAAACAGGTTGCCCCGCCGACTGCGGCAGGGTGACTTGTAACCTGATTTTAGCGTTATTTTATTGGCTATTTCTGCCGCTTTGGGGTAGGAGTAGTCATGTCAGAACCATTCGATATTCGCCAATTTCCTGCCTTGCCACCCGAGGTCGTCAAGGCTTTCGAGGCGCAGCAATTCGAACTGGTTGTGGAGCGCGCGGCGCGTCAGCACCATCAGGCTGAAGCCGAAGAAAAAGGCGCGCTGGTGGTCACGCTGACCGCACTGGTCGAGAAGCTGGAAACCCAGGTGGCTGACTACCGGCGCACGAAGTTCGGGCCAAAATCGGAAAAGCTGACCCCTGATCAGCTGGAATTGGCGCTTGAAGACCAAGAGACCGCCATCGCCGAGACGCAGGCGGAAATCGAGAACGTTCAGGCCAAGCTTGCAAAAAAGTCCAAGAACGAGAGCAATGCCCCGCGCAAACCACGCAAGCCCCGCACCCTTCCAGAAGGGTTGCCCCGGGTCGAACGCGTGATTGAACCCGACAACATCGTTTGCCCATGTGGCTGTGGCGATATGGTCAAGATTGGTGAGGATCGCTCGGAGCGGCTGGATGTCATTCCCGTACAATACCAAGTCATCGTCACTGTGCGCCCAAAATACGCTTGCCCCAAGGGGCGCACTGGGGTCGTCCAAGCCAAGGCACCTGCGCATCTGCTGGAAAATAGCTGGCCAACCGAAGCCTTGCTGGCTCAAATCACTGTAGCCAAATTCTGCGACTTTAACCCTTTGAACCGGCAATCCGTCGCCATGGCCCGCAACGGGGCCCCTATCGACCGCGCGGTCCTGTCGGACTGGATGGGGCGCACGGGCGCGCTGATTGCCCCGGTCGTCGATCACATGGCTACGGTGCTGCTCAATGGCAGTACGCGACTTTATGTCGATGAAACCACTGTGCCGGTGCTCGATCCAGGTCGCGGCAAAACCAAGACCGGGTATTTCTGGGCCGTCCTGCGCGACGATAGAGGCTGGGCCGGACCATCTCCGCCCGGTGTCGTGTTCCACTATCGGCCCGGACGAAAGGGTGAATACGCCCAAGAAATCCTCAAGGGCTTCGATGGCACGATCCAAGTTGATGCCTATGGTGGCTATACTGCATTGGCCACGCCAAAGCGGGTGGGTGGCAAACCCTTGAAGCTGGCCTATTGCTGGTCACATGGAAGACGGGCCTTGATTAAGGCCCAGCCCAAAGCGGGATCGCCGATCGTTGACGAGGCACTGCTGCGGATCGCAGCCGTCTATAAGATCGAGGCCGAGATCCGCGGATTGCCCCCAGAGCAGCGTATGGCCGTCCGGCAGGACCGCTCACGCCCGCTGATCGATCAATTCTTTACCTGGCTGAGTGCCCAAGCGGCCCGTGTCTCGCGAAAGTCCGAACTGGGCAAAGCGCTGGCCTATATGCTCCGACGTCAGGCTGGCTTTTGTCTGTTCCTCGACGATGGCCATGTCGACATGGATTCCAACCTGGTCGAAAATGCGATCAGAAGCCCAGCCATGACACGTCGCAATACACTTTTTGCAGGTCACGATGACGGCGCCCGGTGTTGGGCACGCTTCGCCAGCCTGATCGGAACCTGTCGCATGAACGGCGTCGAGCCCTATGCCTACCTGCGCGATCTGTACACAAAGCTGGCCAATGGGCATCTCGAAAAGGACATCGACGCTTTGATGCCCTGGGCTCATGCCGTCGCAACGCCCTCAGAAATGAGCTCGCCCGGGACTCCCTGACGTGCGCACAAACGCACCATACCGAACAATGTCAATCGGCCAAGGCTGAAAACATCAATGGG
>CALAGN010000065.1 GCA_937891785.1 uncultured Octadecabacter sp. | reverse complement strand
ATTGAATCAGTGATAGCTCTTCAAATCAATAAGAGTTTTTCAACAAAATACGCCCTTGATGTCGAATGCCGCGCTGCAATGGGGCAGTGATCCCCTGCCCCAACGAGCCCGATATCTAACCGCTGAGTACGAGAAATTAGCGGTTCTGTGTCAGCATGTTCTGCGGTGCTGTCAGACGGCTTCGAACCCGTCTCAGTATGGCCCTAGATGCCGGAACTCATTTCGCACAAAGTTAGCGCCATTCAACGAGAGCGGCGGCACGGTCAAGCTTGAAATTGTCTCTGCTGTAGCGCGCGCTCCTGATTGAAATGGTTGTAGATGGAGGCATGAACGGCGACGAACTTTTGCAGACTTCGCATGCTGCGGAACCGGTAGGGTCAATAGCCATCACTGCCAAGCCAACAACAACAGGAACCTGATCAGCAACTACACAAAAACAAGTTAGTATCAAATCCAACGGGGCGCGAATTTCCCCTGTGTATAAAGGGCCTTGGAAGGACCCAAACACTTCAAGCTTGCGCGTTTAATTCTGCCACAAGGGGCGGGAACCGGACATTCGCTGCACTCGCGCCAATGGCCTAACGTGCGGACAGAATACCTTGGTCCGCATTCAAAAAAATTCGACATTGGCAGCTTCACCCATTGTCTCAGGTGAAATGATGTCTGCGATTTCTTCAAGAAGAGGCTGTAACCTCTGATGGTCGGACTGCGCCATGCCATTTTCGATCGCCGACGACCAATGACCGTTGCGGTACAGCGAGCCAGCACGTCCGCGAATTTCCAAGGCAGCACGGTCTCGGAGCTCTTTGTTAGGCAAGCCGCCAGCTGCCATCCGAGAATTTATTTCTGTCTTTAGTAGGGTCTCTGCATCGACGTCATCGGCTAGAAGCGCGAGTGTCGCGATGCCGTAGACTGACTTTTCCAAAATCCCCCAGCCTGTCTGGTGACGGCCAGCCTTGAACGTCCATGACAGCAAGATTTTGTCGATGTTTTCTCCAAGTTCTGGACAGCCACGCGTGCGCGCATCCAGCGCGGCTTCGAAAAGCGCTTCAGTCATCTGAAAATTCTCTACAAATCTTACGGTTTCTTCGTCGTCGGGCACCCACGACAAGCCCGCGATCAGCCAAGCGGCGTGTTTGCGCAGTTTCTCCTGTGTATGAGCGTCACAAGCGGCGGCATTCGATACGGCAACTAGCATTGTAGTGACCGCCATGATCCAGTGGATTATGTCGAAAGTAAAATGCGATCGTTTTTCGATGGCGTGAAGGAGAATTTCCTTCTCCGTTTGGTACATTCCGTCAGCCCATTGCTCGAAATTCTTGATAACCTGCTGGGCATTTATATCGTTCGCAGGGGCATCCGCGATCACGTTGACGATTTGAGAGAGCTTGACAATGAGGGATTGTGCGTTTGTAGCCGAAT
The DNA here is from genome assembly GCA_937891785.1 of uncultured Octadecabacter sp. Taxonomy (GTDB): domain Bacteria; phylum Pseudomonadota; class Alphaproteobacteria; order Rhodobacterales; family Rhodobacteraceae; genus SW4. The sequence continues at coordinate 1,346 of CALAGN010000065.1, read as the reverse complement.
AGTAAGGAGCAAGATAAGTGCTGTGAATGCTCATTAACGGCGCGTCCGGCAGGGCCATGAACAGCTTAGCGATCAGCTCCACAGTTTCGCGGATGTCTTGAGCTGCGAACCGTACCTCCCTTTTGTTTGTCCGTAACAGTTCAAAACTGAGTCGGGCGAGCTGCTCAACCCCGGTGGACGTGACGGGCCGGTAATCCTCCCGAGCGACCCCAGCGCATGAAATTATGCCGATCTTCTGCACCATTGACGCAATGCTCTGCGGGCCTTCCGTTGCGAGCAGCATATCGGCACATTGTCCCATCAGCCGCACGCCTTCCATTAGGACGTCCGGCATGTTGTGCGGTACAATCCGGTCAACTTCATCAGTGAGGTATCCAGCTGCCAGATGGGCGTGAGTTTTCGATGCGCAAGGATTTGCATAGTCGATTGCAATATATACCCGCACGAGGCTGGCCATCACCCGCAGTGTTTGTTCGATCTGTTGTTCATCGCCACGCGTGATGCCAATACGCGCCGTCTGCCGCAGATGCTCAAGCGTATCGTTGATAAACCCGTCCGAGGTGAGAGGGTTATCTAACAAAAGCTGGTCGGCAAAGAAGGTCTTTCCCTTCGTTTCGATATAGGTGGTATTGATCGCTATGATCGCGTCCATAGCCACGGCGCTTACCTCATGGTCGCCTTGCTCGGCATAGCGCCGCGCAAACGACACAGCATAGCGCACGCCCTGCTGGGCGCCTTCTGTCCATCCAGGATTCAACTGAAAATATGCTGTCCGCGTCAGGTCATGTTGGGACGAATAAGGATCGCTCTGGTGTGATTGGCTGCCGTCGAAAAGTAGTGGTGCTGCCCGTTTCGCTCCTCGCCCACGCACGCAGCTCAAGCTGAGTCTGCCGAACGACCATCTTGAGTTGCTGCGCCGGGTTCACCAAAATCAGCGCTCGTCGATACCCGTAGAGAAACAACCAAAGGATAATTGCGGTGCCCCAGAAGACTACGAATATGATAGCACCGACGCGCTGCTGACCCACATTCAGAGATAGGCTGGCGACAATGACCGCTAAAATGAATGTCGCCGCGAACGCGCTGAGGAGGCGTCTGTCGGCGCTAAGCTTGCGAAATAAGCCATGTGGCATTCGCTCTATGTTGACCTGCATTGCGAACAACACGAGGGACGACACAATGGCCGCCGCTCCGATTAACGCACCGCCAAGTGTCAGTAAAAACGATGCCAGCAATGCGAGCTCATCTTCAGTTGCAAACATAGGATGCAGCAATTCCTGAATTGCCGGAACACTGAAGCCACTGAGGCCGATCAACGACAGTAGGATGATCGCAACCGTTATCGC
>CALAGN010000064.1 GCA_937891785.1 uncultured Octadecabacter sp. | reverse complement strand
GCGGGGGCGTCTTTGTAGGTCTCGGAAACGAAATGCGTCGTGTATCGGACTATGTTTTCGTCGCCGTCAAACAGCCGGTCGCAGACCTCTTGATACTCGACCATATTTTGGAAGTTTCCTATAAGTATCGCGTCTAACTCGCCTGTTACGCCATACGCATACGCTATGGCAGGTTCCGCCTCAACGCGCTTGGCGAACGCGGCTCTTTTCGCGAGATTGTAATCTTTGGTCGTAGCTGTGATGATTGCCCGCAGGCCGCGCCCTAATTTGGCAGTATCCACAAGATAGATATTTTTGGTCAGGATGCCTGCGTTTTGAAGGTCTCGAACCCGACGTAAACACGTTGATGGCGTCGAATTGACCACCACGGCCAATTCCGCGTTTGTTATGTCTCCGCGTTGTTGCAACGTCTCGATGATGCGAATGTTAAGTGTGTCCATAGAGGGCCCTGCAATAATGTGCCACTTTTTCGGTATCTTTGACTACAACATGCACGAAAAACCTATAGTTTCTATGAAAATCTTCTACCGCTGAACCAAACTGGAGAGAGCACATGGCGTTCGAAATAGGTATTGGCCCAAACAACCGGAAATCCGTCTATTTCGACGCAACCGTTGCTGATGGTGTGGCGTGTTTTTCGGTTTATAATCATATGCTTATCCCAGCGCATTTCGGCAGCCCACATGCTGAGTATGATAGCCTGATGAACGGCGTGACGATGTGGGATGTCGCGGCCCAGCGGCAAGTCGAGGTTTCTGGGCCAGACGCCGCGCGGCTCATTCAATATTTAACCACTCGCGATATTGGAACGAGCAAAATTGGCCAAGGACGTTACGTTCCGATCTGCAATCACCAAGGCCAGCTGATCAATGATCCGGTTTTGTTGAGGCTCGCGGCTGACAGGTTTTGGCTTTCTATAGCGGACAGCGATATAGAGCTGTGGGCTAGCGCTATTGCCGCCGAGCGCAAATGGGACGTGCAGGTGATTGAACCGGACGTTTCTCCGCTCGCGATCCAAGGCCCATTGGCCAAAGAGCTGGTTGCTGATCTCTTTGGCGATTGGGTCAAAGAGCTGACTTACTTCGGTTTCAAGCAAACTGAACTGCAGGGAATCCCCCTTGTGCTGGCGCGGTCTGGCTGGTCCAAGCAAGGCGGTTATGAGTTGTATCTGCAAGACGGTGCGCGTGGCGTTGAACTGTGGAATATAGTTAAGTCGAAAGGGGCAGCATTCGGAATTCGTCCCGGCGCGCCGAACGATTTGGAGCGAATTGAAAGCGGGTTGGTTTCTTATGGAGCCGATGGGCGCTTGCAAGCGAACCCCTGTAATCCGTTCGAAATATCTTTGGGCAAGTTGGTCGATTTTGACAAAGCAGATGACTTCATCGGGAAGGCAGCCCTTCAGAAAATCAAGGCAAAAGGCGCGAAGCGCAGGCGTACTGGCTTTGTTATCTCTGGCGCTTCGGTCCCTGCCTGCCAGCATTCTCTGGACGTGAATACGGCGAACGGGAAAACTGTTGGTGTCCTGAGCGAGTTTGTATTTTCCAACCGATTTTCAAAGAATATCGGCGTCGGAATGATCGCGATGGATATCGGGAATGATGCCGCAGATTTGGTAATCCAATTGAACGAGGAAACCCGCCAAATCGCCATTGAGCCGTTGCCCTTTTCTTTTTAGCTGGTGGCGCGGGAAGCGGCCACTCAATATGGTGCAGCGAACTCACACTAAGTCCGCGATTTGTGAGTTCGCCAACCCCTAAGTTTCGCGGTTGCAGCGAATGGCAGGTTTGACGGGCCGCACCGCAGCATGCCGATCAGTGGGTGAATGGCCGGTTTGGGCCGTAAGCGCCATTTAGACATCATACCCAACGGTATCTAAGTCCCGCACAAC
>CALAGN010000063.1 GCA_937891785.1 uncultured Octadecabacter sp. | reverse complement strand
ATCCAACAGAGCATTGGGCGATAGGATCTGTGCGCCGGGCCCAAGAATCTTCGAACTAGACCAGACCGCAGATCAGCGGGCAAAGCATGAAACGACATTTGGGCGGCCTAGCGGGTTGGGGCCTCTGTCAATTCCTGCACCACTATCAAATCTAGCAGGTCGGCAGGCACCATCGCGATAGCATCAGCGCCGCTGGCACGCAGCCTGCGCGCTGATTGCCACCCCCAAGCAACGCCGACTGCGCGCACGTCGGCATGCAATGCAGCGGCCACATCGCTTACCCCATCCCCGATCATCGCAACGAATTTGCCATCGTGCGCTGATTTCAATGCCAGAAGCTTTTCCGTCTTGGAACCCGGCACATCACGCCCCATTACACATTTCACCAAATGCCATATTCCATGGGTTATTAGGAAATCGTTTATCAGGTCAGAGTCAGACGCGCTCAGGATCGCGATATCGAAATCACGCGACAACTCCATCATGATGTCCGCAACGCCAAAGAATATGGGCGCGCAGGTGGTCCGCGCCTCCAGCGCGCCACAGACCAGACCCGCAAACCTCTCCGGATCAACTGAGATCGTCGCGGCCAAGGCCTCATAGGTGACGGCCTCGAGTTCAGCGAACGGTTTTTCGGGCATGTCACTGTGCCCAAGTTCCGCCGCCGCCCATCGGCAGGCCGCCGCACATACATCGTGTGAATCGGCGATCACGCCGTCAAAGTCAAAAACGATAATTGGCCGCGCTCGTGCAGCTTTGGAATCCGACACCGCGCTATGTCGTCGTCAGCATGGCGCACCGACGTCGTGCAATATTTTCGCCGCAGCGGGACCTGCAGATTGCCGTTCGCCAACGTCATATTTCTTGCGTTCTTCTCGCGGTGATATGCCGTATTGCGCTTCATAGTTTAGTTTCATGGTTTTGGAAGACCCAAAGCCGCTAAACGCCGCGACTTCGCAAAGGCTATGAGCACTATAGCGCACCAATTGCCGCGCACGCGAAAGACGAATATTGCGATAAAATGTGTTCGGGGTGACGCCCAGTTCAGACTTAAATTGGCGTTCAAGACATCGGGCGCTAACCCCCATGACGTCGGCCAAAGAACGCATTGGCAGGGGTTCGCTGATGTTGTCATTCATCAGCGCAATCGCATCCAAGACCTTACGGTTCCAAGTGCCATACCGGACATGAGGCTTCACGTTAAGATTGTCATCGCCATTGCGAATTTGGTCGATCACCATGCGCGTGGCGATATCAGCAACCAACCCCTCGCCCAGCTGTTGTTCGATCAACGCAAGCATCAGATGCGTACCAGCTGCCCCACCTGCACAGGTGAACAGGCGATCATGTAACTCAAAGATGCTGTCGGTAACGGTGATCCTTGGAAAATCCTCCCGCAGGCGCGGGGTATTTTCCCAATGCGCCGCGCAATTCCGCCCGTCAAGCAATCCAGCCCGTGCCAGCACGACCACCCCCGATGACACTGCACCAACACGCCCGCCTTGCCGAAAGTGCAAGCGCAACTGGTTTTCCAGTCTGTCGGTGGCAAGATTGACCACATCGTTTCCCGCAATAATGATGATGTCTGTCGTTCTGTCCAGATCAGCCAATTGATGGTCGACAAGGCAAGTCACGCCGTTTGACGCGCGCACTTTATCTGCATCAAGCCCGATCAAGGACCATGTGAAATATTCTTTGCCAAGGATCATATTGGCGCTGCGCAAGGGTTCGAGCACCGACGAAAACGAAAAGTGCGAAAACCCTGTCAACAAGACAAATGCGAAATGCCGCCCGTCTTGCGCCTCCCCCCTCCGCGAAGCGCTCTTTATTCCGCCTATGCTTATCATAACACTCCTTTCGTGCGGCAAAACTGCCGCGTTCAAAGTTCAGTTTGAAGCCGCGCGAATTGCATCCAGATGCTCGCCAAAACTATCATCGTCCATCAGAGCCTTGCACCGCTCGAATCGACCTATCGCATAGGCCCAAAAATCGTCGGCCGGATTGCGGTCAGCGTGCTGGATAAGTCCCCAAAGGGTCCACAACAGATCGCACATGGCCTTGTAGACGACCATGCGTCCCAATTGTGCCGCTGTTGGGGGCTGCCCAAAATAAGCCATGAGCATTTCGCGATCTTGGGCATCGGTCATGTTGGCCTCGACCGACAGATCGCCCAGATCCCACATCGCGTCATTCATGCCGGAATATTCATAGTCGACGATCCACATGCGATTTCCATCATCCAGGAAGTTTTCGCAAAGCGGGTCACAATGGCTGGGCACCAGTGGTTCGGGCTTCTCTTCTAACAGCTTTCGCACAGGGGCAGCATCGGCCACCACGCCCGCATATCCATCCGGCAGGTCAATGTCCTTATTTGCCAGGATACCAAGGTAGTCCTCAATCATTGCAAAAAGTTCAAAACGAAATTCGAAAGGTTTGTCCGAGCCGTGCAACTGGCGCAACGCAGCGCCCGCACGCGCCGGAGATCCGGAACGCGTGCTGAATTGTTCGGGGGTCATCGTGACGATACCTTCTTCGATGCAATCGCTGATCATGACACCCGTGCCACTGTCAGCCCACAGGACGTCGGGAGATACTCCAGCGTCGGCCGCGACCCTTGCGTTGTGAATTTCAACAGCGCGGTCGATATAATCCTCGGTGCCTTGACCGGGAATGCGCACGATCACGCTTTGCCCGTTGGCGGCGACCCTGAAGACAAGATTGGTTAACCCGCCAAGACGCTGAATATCGAGCGCCGCTACGTTGATACCTTTGAAATCAGGCAGGTTTTGCAACGCAGCCAAGACTTCCTTGATGTCATTCTCGCTCATTTGGTCACCCCTTTCGTGGCCTAAGCCTTCAATCTTTCATTCTTGGGATCATACAGTGGGCCGTCGACAGGTGTGATCGGGTGGCAGTCACCAAACACCTCGATTTCGAACCCTGTTTTGTCGACCATACCAACCGGCAAATAGGCGAAAATGATCGTTTTCCCAACGCTGTAACCGTAGCCCGCACTGGTGGCCAAAGAAACGGTCTTCCCATCCAACAAGATCGTTTCACCACCTGTGACCGGCAATTTCTGGTCGCAAACAAGCGTGCAGAGGCGTTGCGCCGGCCCATTGGATTTTTGCGCTTCCAGCACGCTTCTCCCGATATAGTCGCCCTTGCTTTTCAGATGCACCCGGAACCCAAGGCCCGCCTCGACCGGCGTGTAGTCGGGCGTGATATCGGCGCCCCAGTAAAGGTAACCTTTTTCCAGACGCAGTGATTCAATCGCACGATAGCCAATATCGCGAATGCCGCGCGCCTGTCCGGCGGACCACAGGCAATCATAGACGTGCAATGCAAATTCGGTCGGGACATGCAGTTCCCAACCCAATTCCCCCACATAGCCAATCCGCACAGCTTGCACATGGGCCGCGCCGATGATGATCTCTTGCGCGGTGCCAAACGGGAATGCTGCGTTGGACACATCGCTCTCGCAGACCTGCTGCAAGACGTCGCGCGCTTTAGGGCCACAGACATTGATCACGGCCTTGGCCGAGGTCACTTCGATCAGGTGAACCGATCCATCTTTCGGCAAGGCACGGCGGATCCAGTTGCTGTCATGCACCCCAAAGCCTGACCCTGTGACGATATAAAACCGGTCTTCGCCTGTGCGGGTGATTGTCAGGTCGGCCTCGATGCCACCAGTTTCATTGCAAAGCTGGGTGTAAATGACGCTACCGACCGGCTTGTCCATGTTCGATACCGCGATTGCCTGCACAGCCTCAAGTGCGCCTTTGCCAAACAATTCGAACTTGGCAAAGCTGGACTGATCAATAAGCGCCACACCTTCGCGCACCGCCGCGTGTTCCGTGGCTGCAAACTTCTTCCAGCCTGGATCGATAAAGGCCAGTTGGTCGACGGGCGGCACGCCTTCGGGGGCGAACCATAGGGGGCGTTCCCAGCCGTTTTTGGAGCCATAAACCGCGCCATGATCTTTCAGTCGTTGGAAAATCGGGCTCAGACGCAGATTGCGCACAGTTTCCGCTTCTTGGCCGGGGTAACGCATTTTGTAGTGGTGGGCGTAATGTTCAACGGCACGCGGATACATGAATGCTTTGGTCGCGTGATGTGGGCTGAACCGACGCACATCCAGCGGCCACAGATCAAGGCTGGGACGCCCGTCCACGATCCATTCGGCAATCATTTCGCCAGCGCCGCCGCCAGCAGCGATGCCATAAAGGAAGCCCGTGGACAGCATCAGGTTGTCCAGATTTGGCGCCCAGCCCAAAACAAAATCACCATCTGCCGAATAGGGGATCGGGCCGTTGATGACCTGCCGGATACCGACCTCGTTCACGACGGGCGTGACTTTTCCTGCCAGTTCAGCCAAAGGCGCAAAACGGTCCAAGTTATCTGGCAACAGTTGGCGTACAAACTCACCGGGGATACCCTGCTCGCCAAACGGCAACGTGCCTTCTTCGTAGCCGCCGATCACTAAACGCCCACCCGCATCCGGTTTGTAATACACCAGCCGTTCGGGATCCCGCAGGGTTGGCAATCCTTTGACCAATTCTGGGTTTGGTAAGGGCTCGGTCACGACATATTGGTGCTCGACGGCGCAAGCAGGCACAATAACGCCCAGTTTTGCCGCCAACTCGCGGCTCCACATGCCAGCAGCCAGAACCACGGTCTCTGCCTCAAAGTCGCCGTCCGATGTCATCACTTTGGTGATCCGGCAGTTCTTGACCTCAAAATCCGTCACCTTGATGCTCTGACGAATGGACACGCCAAGCTTACGCGCGCCCGCTGCAATCGCCTGACACAGGCTGGCGGGATCGACGTGACCGTCCGATGGAATGAATGCGGCACCTTCAAGTCCATCGGCATCAATATAAGGGAAAAGGTCTTTCGCCTCGCTTGGCGAAATCATTTCCATTTCCAGATCAAAACTGCGTGCCATCGTGGCAAGCCGCTGCGCTTCCAGCAACCGTTCTTTGGTTGCGGCAAGGCGCAGGCTGCCGACTTTTTTCCAGTCGAAGGCCATGCCGGTTTCTTCTTCAAGGCGGTCGTACATTGCCACCGAGCGTTTCAGCATCTTTGTCGTGTTGCGCGATGACCGCAACTGCCCGACCAGCCCGGCCGCATGCCATGTCGCCCCTTCGGTCAACGACGCCTTTTCGATCAGCACAATGTCTTTCTCGCCTGATTTGGCGAGGTGATAAGCGATCGAACAGCCAATAATACCGCCGCCGATGATAAGGTGTTTTACTGAGGTAAGCGACATTTCCGGATTTGACCTTTCAATAGAATCTAATGGGAGTCACCACACCCCATATATCATCATAAATCAACAATTATGTCTATTTTTTGGCGCTTAATGTTTATTATATACTCACTTAGCACGCCGCGCGCCTTTGTTTGCTTATCATGATAGTCAAACTATGCGTTAGCGCACCGGCATATGAAATGACGGTGCGCTAAAATTTCTGCAGTCGGGCTGGCCATTGTTGGCGGGCAACCTCTTTCGCCGACTGAAAAACCAGCCTTCTTCCTGGTCGTCAGCAGCTTCAGAACCACCTGCATCAACAGCATCGCACCAAGAACTGAGGCCATGACACAGACCGAGAATGCCGCCGCTTGGGTTACCAACCCGCTTTCGTCAAGCCGCATGACTTGCACCGCGGCAACACTTACCTTTGGGGAGATCAGGAAAATGACCGCCGACCGTGTCACCATCGAGCACACGAAGAGGAAGAAGAATGTGCTGACTACGGTTGGCAGCATAAGCGGCAAGACGACGTCACGCAGAACATGTGTGATCCCACCGCCCATGCACACCACCGTTTCGCGCAGAGCGGGCGGCGTTGCCCGCATCGGCGATAAGCCGGGCGCCCATATCGCCAGTTGAAAGGCGGAGCACAGTGAATTCGATGTGCGGCTATGGTGCATTTCAGGTGTTTCATAGTTCCTCCAGGTTGTCGTTTTTTGGTCTCTCGGGTTGTATTATTGTGTATGTTTGCGTTTTATTGCGATTGAGTTTAGCCTTTTTTGAATTAACTTGAAACGAACACAAAATATGAACTGACACGGTGACTTGCAGAATATCGCAAGCCCTTAACAATTGTGAACGGGAATGGAACTGACGTGAACAGTATTAACGATAGAACGGCCAAGGTCGTGGCCTTCGCGAATAGTCTTGCCGACAAAGCGCAGGCTGTATCCATAGCTGGTTTTCGGCAAGATAATGATATTATTACAAAAAATGACGATAGTCCTGTCACGATGATTGATCGAAACGTCGAATCCATGGTCCGCGATCTGGTGGCAAAAACCTTCCCTACTCATGGTTTTCTCGGTGAAGAGTTTGGGTCTGTGAACCTCGATTCGCCGGATGTATGGGTTGTTGATCCGATTGATGGAACACGTAGCTTCATCACAGGATGGCCAATTTGGGGCACCTTGATTGCCAAGCTCACCAAAGAATCACCTGACATTGGCGTGATTGATATGCCCGCGCTTGGTGAAAGGTGGGTGGGTATTTGTGGTAATAGTTGCACATTCAGTTCCGGCGGGGCTCAGCAAGACTGTCAGGTCTCGAATTGTGCCACGTTGGCGCAGGCCAAATTCTACACAACCAACATTCTGTATTTCCCTGACGCTGACCGACCCAAGATCGAACACCTATTGCAATGCACGGCCGTTCCGCGTTTCGGTGGTGACTGTTATTCCTACGGCCTGCTGGCATCGGGCCACATCGATCTGGTCGTCGAAGCCGAATTGGAGCCCTACGATTTTCTTGCACTTGTGCCGGTGATCGAAGGTGCAGGAGGAATCATCACCGATTGGGCTGGCGAAAAACTGACGCGTCACTCTGGGAAAAAGGTGATTGCGGCAGCAACGCCCGAGTTACATCGCGAAGCACTGGAGTTGCTGCAATAAGCATGACAAGAACACACAATGTGGAAGAACGAACGTCACCAACGCATCAGCCGGATCATCAGTGACCTTGGCAAAATCACAACCGATCAGCTTGTGGCCGACCTTGCGGTCTCGCGGGAAACGATCCGCCGCGACCTACTCGTTATGGAGGACCTTGGTCAAATCAAGCGCGTTCATGGCGGCGCTATTGCTCTTGATGACAATGCCGAGCCACCGTTAAGCGTTCGTCAAAACCTGCATGTGAAAGAAAAGCTGGCCATTGCCAAGGCCGCGTGTAGCTTGATAACCCACCACAAGGTTGTATTCTTTGATGCCGGAAGCACCACAATCCACCTTGCCCAACAATTGGCGAGCCTTCACGACCTGCATGTGATTACAAACTCGATCCACGCCGTCCAAAGCCTGAACGACCTAAGTCAGGGTGCGGCGAGCGTTACGCTTCTTGGTGGAAGCCTCACGCCCTTCGGTTACGCCACGGCCGGTGGTCAGACGATCCGCGAAATTGGCCGTATCACTGCTGATCTGGCTTTTGTATCGCCAGCTGCTGTTGATCCGGCAAAAGGCGCGCTAAGCGACGTCGAAGCAGAAGCCGATATCGCCGCCGCTATGCTGGCTAACAGCCGCGAAAATGTCATCCTTGCAGACACGAGCAAATTCACGGCCCATGGGCATTTCCAATTCTGCGAATACCCGCAAATAGATGTTCTGGTCACGGACAGCAAGATCAGAGCAATCAACGGTCTTGAACAGGATCTGCGCGCCAAAGTTGGCAAGTTGATCATCGCCTAAGACACGAATTCCGGCGCCACGACAACATCGTGGCGCCTTTACTATTCTACAGCGCTGTTTCGAAAAGCGATGTCAGGTTTTCCTGCGTCAGCATGATCGGGTTGCCACCGCAAGACGGGTCCGCCAAAGCACCTTTGACCAGGCCGGGAATGGCGTCCTTTGTAACGCCCAGCGCCGACAGGGTTTTCGGAATCCCCATGCTGTCGTTGAACGTGTCCACGAAGTCGCAGAACCCGTCAAAGCCGCCATCAATTCCTAAATATGCCGCGACGGGGTCAAACCGGTCGGCAATCGCTGGTGCATTCAAGGCAAGAACGCTGGGCATGCACACGGCATTCGTCGTACCGTGGTGCGTGTGGAACACAGCGCCGATCGGGTGGCTCATCGCGTGGATCGCGCCCAGCCCTTTTTGAAACGCCGTTGCGCCCATCGCCGCAGCGCTCATCAAATGTGCACGCGCCTCGATATCTGTGCCGTCGGCATAGGCACGCGGCAGATAGTCTTTGACCAGCCGCATCCCCTCCAACGCGATCCCCTGGCTCATCGGGTGATAATGCGGCGAGCTGTAGGCCTCGACGCAATGGGCAAATGCATCAAGACCGGTGCCTGCGGTGATGAATTTTGGCATCCCCACGGTCAGTTCAGGATCGCAAATTACGATTTCGGGCAGCAATTTGGGATGAAAAATGATCTTTTTGACGTGGGTTTCGGAATTGGTGATGACGCTGGCGCGCCCCACTTCAGATCCGGTTCCAGCCGTGGTTGGCACCGCAATAATGGGTGCAATCGCGTCAGCGTCGGCCCGCGTCCACCAATCATCCACGTCTTCAAAATCCCACAGCGGGCGCGTCTGCCCTGCCATGAACGCAACCATCTTACCCAGATCAAGGCCAGAGCCACCGCCAAAGGCGATCACCCCATCGTGGCCACCTGCCTTATACGCCGCCACACCGGCGGCGAGGTTCCTTTCATTGGGGTTGGGATCGACGTCACAAAACAGACCGCGCCCCAATCCAGCGCCTTCCATTAAGTCAAGCGTCGCCTGCGTAATCGGCAGGTCCGCCAGTCCTTTGTCGGTCACAAGTAAGGGCCGCTTTAGACCGACCTGCGCACAGGCTTGGGGTAATTCCGAAATGCGGCCAGCGCCGAATTTCATCGTGGTCGGATAGGACCAGTTTCCAACAAGTTTCATGATGTCGCTTTCTTAAGGTGATAGGATTTCGGGCGCGTCAGATTGTGATACCCGATCAAAGACAGCCCGCTACCGCGACCGGTGTCCTTGCAGCCCGTCCAGCACAAGGCCGGATCAAGGTAATCAGCACGATTCATAAACACGGTGCCGGTTTCAAGCTGGTTGCCGATGGCCTCGGCGCGGTCAATGTCCTTGGTCCACAGGCTGGCCGTCAGGCCAAACTGGCTATCGTTCATCAGTGCTATCGCCTCGGCGTCGTCCCGTACTTGCATAATGCCGACAACCGGACCAAAGCTTTCGTCGCGCATCACACGCATGTCGTGAGTCACATTCGTTAGAATTTGCGGCGTCAGGTAGGCACCGCCATCATCAGCATCAAACGGCGCGATATGCGCGGTAGCACCCAGTGCAACCGCTTCGGAAATCTGGAGGCGCACTTCATTGGCAAACCGCACATGGGCCATTGGACCCATCGTCGTTTCGGGATCAAGCGGGTTACCCAACTGGTATCCCTTCACGATGCCCACTGCCTTTTCGACGAATTGATCAAACAGACTTTCGTGGACATAAATCCGCTCGATCCCGCAGCAACATTGCCCCGCATTGAACATCGCGCCGTCAATCAGCGTATCGACAGCCGCGTCCAGATCGGCATCTTCCATCACATAGCCGGGGTCTTTGCCACCGAGTTCTGTGCCGACACCGGTAAAGGTGCCTGCCGCCGCGATTTCCATTGCGCGCCCGCCACCGACAGAACCGGTGAAGTTCACAAAATTAAACGCGCGGTTTGCGATCAGATCAGCCGTCGTGTCGTGATCCAGAAACACATTGCGGAACACGTCCTCTGGCACGCCGGCATCGTGAAAGGCGCGCGCCATACGCTCGCCCACGAGCAGCGTTTGCGCTGCGTGTTTCAATACTACCGCATTGCCAGCGATCAAGGCAGGGGCGACGGTATTGATCGCCGTCATATAGGGATAATTCCACGGCGCGATCACCAGAACGACCCCATGCGGAATGCGCTTGATGTAGCGTTTGAAATCTGCGTCATTGGCCACCTCGATATCGGCCAATGCTTCTTTGGCGATGCTTGCCATATGGCCAGCACGCTCGTTAAAGCCGCCGAATTCGCCGCCGTAGCGCACGGGACGCCCCATCATATGCGCCAGTTCTGGCACGATTTCATCATTCATTGCCCCGCCGGCGGCAACGCCAGCCATCACAAGCTTGATGCGTTCTGCCAACGGGCGCGCAGCCCAAGCAGGTTGTGCGGCGCGGCTGGCGTTGACGGCGCGAAGCGCCGCAACTGACGATAGAGTTTCGCGCCCGGCATAGACGGAGCCATCAATCGGCGAAATGCACGTTATGTTTTGGGTCATGCTGTATTCTTCCTGAAAGAGATCGCCCTTAGGACGCCGCTATATTTATTATCAAGCGCGCTCAAACCCGCGCGCAATTTCATAGTCTGTCACGACACTATCGAATTCTTCGATTTCCCATTCCGCTGCCCGCACATAATGTTCAACCACGTCATCGCCCATGGCTTTGCGCAGCATGTCCGACCCTCTGAGCGTGCCTACGGCGTCCCGCAGCGCTTGCGGTATCAATCCAGTATCTTCGGCATAGGCATCACCAACGGTTGGTGGCGCCAGTTCCAGCGCTTCTTCGATACCGGCTATGCCCGCGGCGATCTGTGCTGCCATCGCCAGATAGGGATTCAAGTCAGACCCGCCAATCCGGCATTCAACCCTGATTGCCTTGGTCCCGGCCCCGCAAAGTCGGAATCCGGCGGTGCGGTTATCGACCGACCAAATCGTGCGGGTGGGCGCAAACGTGCCTTTCTGGAACCGCTTGTAACTGTTGATATAGGGGGCCAGAAAACTGGTGTAGTCCGGCGCATATTTCAGTAGTCCCGCCATATAGTTTTTCATCAGGTCGGACATGCCAAGGCCGTCATTTCCATCTACAAAGGCCGGTTTGCCATCCTTCCACAACGATTGATGGACATGGGACGAAGACCCTGTGCGGCTGCGGTCCCACTTCGGCAGGAACGTCACTGCATGGCCCTTTTGCCACGCGATTTCCTTGACCGCATGCTTGGCAATCGTATGGTAATCGGCGCAATCCAAGGCTGCGGCATAGCGAATATTCAATTCGCCCTGACCAGCTTCGGCCTCGCCTTTGGTGTTTTCGACAGGGATACCCGCATTATACAAATGATTGCGGATCGGACGCATGACGTGTTCTTCCTTCGTGGTCTGAAGGATGTGGTAATCCTCATTATAGCCCGAAATTGGCGCGAGATCACGGAAGTTCTCTTTGCGAATGTCATCAAAGCTCTTCTCGAACAGAAAGAACTCCAACTCGGTCGCCATCATGACATCAAAGCCTAATGCCTCAAGACGTTTGATCTGCTTTTTCAGCAACGCGCGTGGCGAATGCGGCACGTCCTTGTGGGTGTTATGATCAAGCACATCGCACAACACCATCGCCGTGCCTTCAAGCCACGGCACGGGACGCAGCGTGTCTAGATCAGGCTTCATCACATAGTCACCATAACCAGCTTGCCAGCCTGTGGATGCATAACCATCAGGCGTGGCCATCTCGAGATCGGTCGCAAGCAGGTAGTTGCAGCAATGGGTTTCTTCCCAGGCGCTGTCGATGAAATGGCGGGCATGAAACCGCTTGCCCATCAGCCGGCCCTGCATATCAACAAGGCAGACAAGGACGGTATCAATAGTCCCTTCGTCAATCTGGGATTTCAAAGCGTCTAAGGTCAAATTTGCGGCCATTATGCGGTTTCCTTGGTGTTGGCTTGTTCCAAAGCGGGCTCAAGTAGCGTGAGAATTTCTTGCGCAATCTGCGCGATCATTGCGGGTGAGGTAAGCAAATCGTTGCGTACTTCGATCATGACGTTTTGCAACCCGCGTGACAGGGCATGGCGTTGCAACGAATGGGTAACGCCGTCCTCGGGGCCATAGGGCGCGTTACGCTCCACGACCCGATGCGGGATCTGCGGTATGTTTTCCAGCATGGCGTCCACAAGGCGGCTGTCGCTATCATGCAGCAAGCCCAGCTCGACCGCGCGTGGTCGGCCAAAATAAATCGGCGTGAAACTGTGAACGGTCACAACGATGATGTCCGGTCCACGCATATCAATCGCGTCCGACACGACCGTGCAAAATGGTTCGTAAACCAAAGCGGTGCGACGCATTTTTTCTGCTTCTGACAGATCACGGTTACCCGATACCTCTATCAGTTCGGTTTTCTGCGGAAATGCGGAAGGCGCATCGGGGGGGCGATTACAGTCATAGACCAGCCGCGACACACCGCCCGCGATCAAAACACTATCAAGCGCACCCGACAGATGTCGCGACAATTCCAATGCCCCGGGATCCCACGCCGCATGGCTGGCGCGATCATCATCAGCCAATCCAAGGTCCGCAAATTCCAGAGGAATGTGGTTGCTCGCGTGTTCGCAGATTAGCACAACCTGCCCCTTACCATCTCGATTGTGGACCTGCACGACAGGGACCGTAATGGGGGTGTTCATGATTTCTCCCTCTACTTCAATGCGCCGCAAAGCGCATTTGGCGGCGCTCATACGAAGGGGTGCGGCCATATTTGCGCCGATACGCTGGGGTCAGTGCCCCGATGCCCTGAAATCCGGCGACAAAGGCAACTTCGGACAGGCCAAGATTGGATTTAAGCACCAATTCACGGGCCCGCGCCAAACGCTGCTCACGATAGAACTTTGATGGCGACATACTGCAAAAAAGGGTGAACTGCCGTTCCAATTGACGCTGGGAAATATCAATCGTCTTGCACACTTCCTGCATCGTCAGGGGGAATTCGATGTTCTGGCGAAACAGCTCGATTGCGCGGTTCACCACGCGCGAACCGGTCATCGCGGCTGACAGGATTTCTTCGGTCTGGGTGGCCTGAATATCATAGGCCCGCGAGTGGATGAAATCTTGCGCCAGCTCGATTGCTGTGGATTTGTCAAAAATCTCGGCAATAAGGTGAATTGCCAGATCAAGCGTCGAGGTCTGCCCGCAGGACGTCCACTGATGGGGTCCAATGTTGCACAACCGATCAGATGCATCGGCAGTCAGTTCCAACTCGGAATAAAGGCTGCGCCGCTGCCAATGGATCGCGAGCCCCTCTTTTTGCAACAAGCCCATCTTTTCAAGCGCTAGGACCGCGTCGCCAACTGCACCAATGACGCAATTACGCTGGCGCAACCGCTGAAGATAGGCGGTAAGCTGTGATTTTCTTTGGATATGAACGTGGGAGTCACCGAAGATGAAGAAATAATCAAAATCAGCCTGCCCCTTGTCGACGGCCTGTGTCGACGCGAACGACCCGCAGTTTCCCGACAATATACCGCCTTGTTCGGACAATACTGAAATTCGCAATGCCGGCATCTGGCTCTTGTTGTTGATCCGCTCCAACGCGGCCGCAAACAGCGCATATTCCTCAATTGCGTAACCTGGTAGCAACAGCAGCCCTATTCTGGCCCGGATATCCGAGCCAGAATTTCCAAGGCCCGCCGACCGACCTGCCATGACTTCATCCCGGCCGACAGGCTTCGCGTCGCAAAGGCTTTCTGTGGTCACTTGTTTCATGGAAATGCTCCAGATTGTGGCAATCGGCGGCGGTTGCGCTACTGTTTCACGCGGGTCATCTTGGGATCAAACAACGGGCCAAGTTGCACGTCACAAGGCACGCGTACGGTCGCAACTTCCAGTTCGTATTTACCAGAAGTCACATACTCAGCGTTCACCCCTTCAGGGTTGCGGACGTAGCCATAGCCGATGGATTTATCGACGGTGTAACCAAAGCCACCGCCGGTCAACCAACCTACGCGTTCGCCGTTGCGATAGATCGTCTCGCGGCCCAGCAGTACGATATCGGGATCAACGGTGAAGCACGCCATCATCTTTTTGACGCCGTTGTCTTTCTGCTTTTGTGCCGCTTCACGCCCTTTGAACGGGATGTTGGACTTCAGCTTCACAGCCCATCCCAAACCGGCCTCCATTGGTGTGTGATCCGGCCCTATATCGGAGCCCCAAGCACGATAACCTTTTTCAAGGCGCAGCGATTCAATTGCACGATAACCGGCGTTGGTCATCCCATGCTTTTTGCCTTCTTCCATGAGTGCGGCATAAACCGTCGTGGCATATTCCACCGGAAGGTGGAGTTCCCAACCCAGTTCGCCCACGTAAGTTACCCGCAGCGCCTGCACAGGGCAGCCAGCGATGCCGATTGTGCGGATCGTGCCAAACTTGAACCCGTCATTGGAAACATCGTCACGCGTCACGGCCTGCAAGATATCGCGCGCCTTTGGACCCATCAACGACAGCACAGCGTTAGACGACGTAATATCAAATAACTGACAGTTCATTCCTTCCGGAATATTACGGCTGATCCAGTCGAAATCATGGGTGGCGTAACCTGTGCCGGTGACGATGTAATATTCATCCACGGCCACACGTCCAACTGTCAGATCGCATTCGATTCCGGCACGATCATTCAGCATTTGCGTATAGATCAACGACCCAATGGGCTTGTCCACATTGTTTGCTGAAATCCAGTTCAGGGCGGCAGCGGCATCGGGACCTTTCAGCGCGAACTTGGCGAACGAGGTCTGGTCGAACAGAACCGCGGTTTCTCGCGCAGCATTGTGTTCGCGCCCAACGGCGTCAAACCAGTTCTGGCGTTCAAAGCTGTAGATATCGACAGGTGTTTCGCCTTTGGACACGTCCGCGAACCAGTTTGGCCGTTCCCAGCCCAGTTTTTCGCCAAACGACGCGCCTTGGTCTTTGAGCACTTCGTAAAGCGGCGATTTGCGGCACGGACGACCGGAACTGTTCTCCTCATAGGGCCAGGCCATCGTGTAGTGTTTTCCATAGGCTTCGACGGTCCGCGTGCGCACCCAATCGGTATCGAAATGCGGCCGACCAAAACGGCGAATGTCGGCAGACCACAAATCATAGGGTGGTTCACCATTGGCGACCCATTCGGCCAGCGCCATCCCTGCGCCGCCGCCTGCCGCGATACCGAAGGCGTTAAAGCCCGCTCCGACAAAGAAGTTCCGCAATTCAGGAGCTTCACCGATGATAAAGTTCCCGTCCGGCGTAAAACTTTCCGGTCCGTTGGTCAGCGTCTTGATCCCAGCATGTTCCAGTGCCGGAACACGGCCCAGCGATTGTTCCATCAATTGTTCAAAGTGGTCAAAATTACTGTCGAGCAGCGAGTAGTGGAACCCCGTCGGAATACCCTTTGTGGCCCATGGGATCGGGTTCGGTTCATAGCCACCCATGACAAGACCACCGACCTCTTCCTTGTAATAGGTCAAGCGGTCGGGGTCGCGCAGGGTCGGCAGGTTGGCGGGCACTCCGTCAAACGGTTCCGTCACCATATACTGGTGCTCCATCGGCACCAGCGGTACGTTGACGCCAAACCGCGCGGCAAAATCGCGGGTCCATTGACCCGCACAACAAATCACAACCTCGCATTCGATGCGGCCATGTTCGGTAATGACTGCACGGATCTTGCCGTTCTCCATCTCAAGGTCGGTGACTTTGGTGTCTTCAAAAATCGTGGCACCCGCCATCCGCGCACCCTTGGCCAAGGCCTGCGTGATGTCCGATGGGTTGGCCTGACCGTCGGTCGGCATGAAGGCGGCGCCAACCACGTCGTCGATGTTCATCAACGGCCAAAGCTCAAGCGCCTCTTGAGGTGTCAAAAGCTCCATCTCCAACCCGAAACTATGGGCGGTGGTCGCCTGACGCTTCACTTCCGTCCAGCGTTCTTCATTGCAGGCAAGGCGCAACCCGCCATTCATTTTCCAGCCCGTGCCAAGGCCGGTTTCTTCTTCGATGCTATTATACAGATCGACCGAATAGCCCAGCAACTGCGTGATGTTGGCATTGGAGCGCAACTGCCCGACAAGGCCCGCGGCGTGGAAGGTCGTGCCCGATGTCAGTTTTTTGCGCTCCAGCAGAACCGTGTCGGTCCAGCCCAGTTTGGCAAGGTGATAGGCGGTTGAACAGCCGATAATACCACCGCCGATGATGACAGCTTTAGCGGTTTTTGGTAGTTCTTTCATCAGGTTAGCCTTTGATTTGCAAATAGGTGTTATAGACCGCGCGAAATCGGGCCAGGTTTTCTTGGGTGTAGGTTTCGTAGTCAAAATCGAGCTGTGAGGTTTGCTGTGACACCATGCTCCACATGGTTTCGCGTAGCAGAGATGCGCACTTCATCGCGCTGTAACGCTGCAAGAGTTTGTCATGCACTGGCGCTTCGAAATAGCTTTCCAGAATCTCGTGTTCTTGGGTCTCACTCAGCCCATTGTTGGATGCCAGCCCGCCAAGATCGAACAGCGGCGAGTTGAATCCGGCATAGTCGAAATCGATCAGCCAAAGCCGGGCGCCATCGTCCAATAGGTTGGCCGCCAAAAGATCGTTGTGACCCAGAACCATATCGAACGGGCCTGCCGCAATCTCAAGTTCGTCGCTGATTCTGACCAGATCATTGACCAACGCGATGTCATTGTAGCCTTGGATGTCCAGCGTCGCGCTGTAGTCGCGAATGACGTGGAAGACCCAGAAAATGAGCGCCGGACCGCGTAAGTGTTTCGGAGCATCACGGTGGAATGTCTTGAGCAATTCAAGAACCCGCGGCAGCATGTCTGGCGCACGCACGTCTTTTGGCGTCAGGGTCCGGCTTTCGATAAATTCGATAACCGTGATTTCTGGCGCGGCATAGATTAACGCCGGTGACACACCGGCAGCATGGGCCGCACGGGCGCTGGCCAGTTCGTTGAACCGCATCACCTGATGTTCGGGGATATCGTCACCGAAGCGCGCAACGTAGCTGCCTTTGGCATCATCGACGCGGTAGTTGACGTTGGTAATCCCGCCATTAAGGGGCGTCATGGTGATCGGGCCTGTCCAGCAGGGCAATGCGGCGATGCGGGCTTGGGTCTCGGCTACGCTCATGTCTTCGCCTCCAATCCAAAACGGATGCGGGCGCCACGTGCGCTGGCCGAAATCAGGCGATCGGCAATGATCGCGATAAACGCGATGGCAAGACCCGCAACCAAGCCGCGGCCCGTATCCGCCTTGGTTAGCGCGATATAGACCTCCTGGCCCAGATCGCGTGTCCCGACGAGGGCGGTGATCACCAGCATCGACAGGGCCAGCATGATGGTTTGGTTGATGCCCAATAGGATTTCCGGCAGCGCCATCGGCAGGCGGATCATCCGCAAAAGTTGCCAGTTGGTACAGCCTGACACGCGGCCCGCTTCGATCAACTCGCCATCGACACTGCGCACGCCGTGGGCGGCATACCGCACCGCGGGGGCCAATGCGTAAAGCACGATCGCGACCATCGCCGTGAAATCACCCACGCGGAACAACATTACGACCGGGATCAAATAGACAAAACTGGGTAAGGTTTGCAGTGTGTCAATCAGTGCTGAAATAACATGCCCCGCCCGCTTGTTAAGCGCGGCCATCACGCCAAGCGGAACACCGATAACAGTCGCGACAATGACCGACGCACCGCACAGATAGACTGTGATCATCGCCTTGTCCCACAGCCCAGCGACTACAATCAGGCTCGACAGAACGCCGCAGAGAATTGCGAGCCGAACACCACCCGTGCGCCAGCCCAGCAGGACCAGCATTGCAATGGCCCACGGCCAAGGAACGCCCAATAGAAATTTCTTGATTGGCAACATGAGCCACGTCAGGAAAAATATCTTGATCCCCTCAAAAGCATCAAAATAGTTCACGTTGAGATAGCGAACCAAATCGTCCCAGAACTCTCCTGTGGTGAGGGTCTGTGCCTCGGGGTATTCGTGCAACGCAGGCAGGAAACGACCAAGCGCATACGTCACAAGCAAGATCGCGAGGACAACTGCGGTTCTTTTGTGGCGCGCCAGCCAGTTTCCCTGCACGGTTTCGGTAGCACTGTATTGGCCGACACGCACTGCAAACGCCTGGCTGAGACGATCCACAGCAATGGCAAGCACAACGATGGCAATTCCGGCTTCAAAACCTGCGCCAATATCAAGCCGCCGTAACGCAGCCAGCACATCAAATCCGAGCCCGCCCGCCCCAATCATCGAGGCGATAATCACCATGTTAAGTGTCAGCATGATCACCTGATTGACGCCGACCATGATACTGCTCCGCGCTGAGGGTACCAGAACCCGCCACATCAACTGGCGCTTGGTCGATCCGGCCATCCGGCCAAAATCAACGATTTCAGGGTCCACTGCTTTGATCGCCAGTGTGGTGATACGGATCATCGGCGGCGTGGCGTAGATGATCGTCGCGACCAGCGCCGAAACCGGCCCAAAGCCAAACATAAACAGGATAGGCACAAGGTAGGCAAAGATCGGAATGGTCTGCATCAGATCCAGAACTGGCGACAGAAACCGCTCGCCCGTGGGGTGCCGGTAGGCCCAAATGCCGACCAACAATCCCCCGCCCGCACCGATAGGCACTGCGATCATCACCGACGCGAGCGTGACCATTGCGCTATCCCATTGGCCAAGCACAGCAAGATAAAGGAAACATGCACCCGTGAGCATCGCCAGCCACCAGTCGCGGCAATAGTGGCCCAACGCGACCACGGCGGCGATAACGGTAATCCAGCTGATTGCGGGCACAACTGTAACAGCCGACGACCCTTGGCCCTGCTGAAAACCAGTGGCGAGCAAAGAAATGGCAAGATTATAGGGCTGCTCGATCAACCAGGCGATTGCGCGCGTGATATCGGTAAAGGAGACAGGCCCCACATGAGCGTCTTCAACCAGCCATTTCATAGCAGCAGTAATTGATGTCTTGAAGGGGATCACCAACGCCGATGGATATTCCATAATCCAGCCAACGTTTAGTGCACCCGCGATGTCGTCCCCATAGACGCCCAATACAAGCGTCAGCGCGACCAAAAACCACACCACTGGACTGATTTTGCCGATGGCGCTGCTCATGACATCCCTCCATCGCCGAACAGCACGCTGGCAACTGCTGCACGGTCAATCGACCCGACAACCTGCCCCTTATCATCCACAACGCTTAGTGCGCCGTCCGTCGAAATGATCTGCTTCGCCACTTCACTGATACGCGCGGTAGCCTTGATTGCCGGACCATTGCAATCGTCGCCTTTGGTCATCAACGCGCTGACGGTTAGCACCTTACTGCGCGGGATATGACGAGTGAATTCGGACACATAGTCCGTGGCCGGCGCCAGAACCAATTCTTCGGGCGTCGCAATCTGGATGATTTTGCCGTCCTTCATGATGGCGATACGGTCGGCAAGCCTGACGGCTTCTTCAAAGTCGTGGGTGATAAATACGATTGTTTTGTGAAGACGGGCTTGCAGGCGCATAAACTCGTCCTGCATTTCACGCCGGATCAATGGATCAAGCGCGGAAAACGGTTCGTCCAGAAACCAGATGTCAGGTTCGGCGACCAGTGAACGGGCAATACCGACGCGCTGCTGTTGCCCGCCTGATAGTTCACGGGGGTAATTGTTTTCGCGGCCGTTCAACCCGACCAACTCGATCACTTCACGTCCGCGCTCTAACGCTTGTTGGCGCGGAATTGCCTGCACAGTCAGCGGAAAGATAACGTTCTGCAAAACCGTCAGATGCGGCAACAGGGCGAAATGTTGAAACACCATGCCCATCTTGTGTCGACGGAATTCGATCATCTGCGCATCGCTGGCGCGTAACAAGTCCGTCCCGTCAAACAGGACCTCGCCTGCCGTCGCTTCGATAAGGCGCGACAAGCACCGCACGAGCGTGGATTTTCCCGAGCCCGACAGCCCCATGATCACGAAGATCTCGCCTTCTTTGATATCGAGATTGGCATCGCGGACTGCGCCGATCAGCCCTGCCTTTTTGATCGCAGCATCATCGGGCGCTCTATGCGTATCTATAAAGGTCTGGGCATTGGCCCCATAAAGCTTCCAGACATTGCGGCAGGACAGTTTTGTCGGTGATGTCATTCTCGGGCTCCGGTTGGACTTGCGCAATCAGTTGGGTGCTCTGCTCGAAAGCGCTGCCAACGGCGCGCCAAAAACCTTCGAACGAAGTGTTGGAAAGTAGATTTCAGAGCCGCCGATATCTCAAGCGGCTCTGAAGTTTGATCTAAGTTATTGCGCAATCCAGCCGGACCAGCGGTCCTGATTAGTTTCCATCCATTCCGCAACTACGGTATCGATTTCCACACCATCAAGATCGGCTTGACCCACCATCGCGCTCATCTCTTCGTTATTGAGCGTGTAAGCTTCGACAATCTGATATGCGCCGGGCCATTTGTCTTCCAAGCCAGCCCATGCAGCTTTCCAAATAGGGCCGCGCGGCTTGCCACAGTCATAGGCAAGGTCAGGGTTCACCCCGACGGATGGATCAGCGTAACATTCCGGCGTGAAGGGCGGAAATTCAACGAATTCACCTTCGAATTTCGCCGGTGCCCAATGCGGCACATAGACCCAAAGAATAACGGGCGCCTCACGTTGGTAGGCCGATTCCAGTTCGGCGAACAATGCCGCGTCTGTGCCGGCATGCACAACTTCAAAGCCCAGATCCAAGGCTTCGACACGCTCTTCATCAAAGCCACCCCAAGTGACCGGACCACCGACATAACGCCCCATCGGTGCGGTCTCTACGGTTGCAAACAACGCGGCGCAGTCGCGGAGCGCTTCCCAATTAGGCAGGCCTGGGCACTGCTCTTTCATATAGAGCGGATACCACCATTCCTCGATCGCCATGAGGCCAGTCTCGCCGACGTTGACGACATTACCGCTGTCAGTCGCTTCGTCTAGCGCCTCACGGCCAGTGGTTTCCCAGATTTCCATCGCAAGATGCAGATCGCCTGTTTTCAGGCCAGCAAACTGCGCGATATAGTCGGCCTGAACGTATTCAACGTTATAGCCAGCCTCTTCCAAAATGCTGCCCATGATCTTGGTATTGATCAGTTGACCAGACCAGTCATGCAGTGTCAGGCGGATAGGATCAGTCGATTCGACCTCGGCGACTGCGGATGTAACACCCATCATCATTGCGAGGCATCCAGCGCCTATGCCATTAAAAAACTTTGTCATTTATTCTCTCCCGGTTCTGCGTTATTGCCATTACTTCAGCTTATCTCTCACAAACGTGCATTGAGGCTGGCT
This sequence comes from uncultured Octadecabacter sp., assembly GCA_937891785.1. Classification (GTDB taxonomy): domain Bacteria; phylum Pseudomonadota; class Alphaproteobacteria; order Rhodobacterales; family Rhodobacteraceae; genus SW4. The sequence goes on along the minus strand of CALAGN010000063.1, from coordinate 1,078 downwards.
ATATGTCAATAAAAACCACACTTGCATGTCCATAAAAACCACACTTACCCACTTTTGCATAGATCTTTTTCTTATATTGCCCGAAAATCACTATATATATTGCCCGAAAATCACTATATATTGCACAAGTATGTGGCTTAGTGTGGCTATTAGTTAGATTGATAGTGAGATTGGAGATTCAATGCAGCCGGTAAGCAAAACAACAAACCAACGCGAAGAGGAGATACTTCGTGAAATCCGGTTGTCCGGCGGGTCGTGTCGGGTAAGTTACCTCGCCAATCAGTTAAGCGTGTCAAACGAAACGATCCGTCGCAATATCAAGTCCCTTGAGGACAATGCCATTGTCCGCAAAGTGCATGGCGGCGTGCATTTGATTGACGACGTAAACGAGGCACCATTTCACAATCGCATGGACACCCACGCAAGCGCTAAGCAACGGCTTGCCTTTGCGGTAGCCGAAACCATCGGCGACGGGGATTCTATTTTCCTCGATATTGGATCGACAACGGCCTATGTCGCACTTGCCTTGAAGTCGCGCCAAAACCTGCTGGTGATCACTAATTCGCTGTTTGTCGCGCAAACCTTGGCAACACGAAACAACAATCGGGTCTTTCTGGCCGGGGGAGAGCTGCGTGCCGACGACGGTGCTGCTTTCGGGCCCGAGGCATTTGATTTGGTCCGGCGCTTTCATGTGCAGTTTGCCGTGTTTTCAGTTGGCGCGGTCAATGCAAACTTTGGTTTCATGTTGCATGATCTGGCCGAGGCAAATTTAGCCCACGAGGCCGCCAAAAACTCTCAAGTATGCATCGTCGTCGCCGACAGCGAGAAGTTCGGAAAGCGTGCACCTGTCTCCATTCGGAATATGAAACAGATCGATCTATTCTATACCGACCAGCGGCCCCCGGAAGCTATCGACCAAATGCTGCAAAACAATGATATCGAAACTTTCGTGGTGTCCGCGCAACCTGATTAGTCCTGATTGCGGCAATGGAGTGCGTTGCATTCATACAATGTATGGATGCCTGCGTATTCCGGAGCATCCGGCCGGTCATTCCGACAACATCCGGCCACCTAAACC
>CALAGN010000062.1 GCA_937891785.1 uncultured Octadecabacter sp. | reverse complement strand
ATGGAAGTGGCATGTCCAGAGACGAAATCGACTTTGACGCCATCCGACGTCAGATCGGGTGCCGCCTTGGTCGCCTCAGCACCTCTTGCGGTGCAGAGGGACTTTCTGGAGGGGCTGAGTGAGGCGGAACTGCTTGCCCTGCCGTATTTGTTTGCGTTTTGGGCGTTAGATCACCAATTGCCGCCAGCGGGGGACTGGCGGACATGGGTTGTCTTGGGTGGAAGGGGTGCGGGTAAAACCCGTGCCGGTGCTGAATGGGTGCGGTCGATGGTCGAAGGATCACGACCGCACGACGAGGGGGCGGCGCGGCGCGTCGCCCTCATCGGTGAAACGATTGAACAAACGCGCGAGGTGATGGTATTTGGCGAGAGCGGGATTTTGGCCTGCTCGCCGCCCGATCGTCGCCCTGAATGGATTGCCGGACGGCGGATGCTGGTCTGGCCAAACGGCGCCGAGGCGCGGGTTTATTCGGCGCATGACCCCGAGAGCTTACGCGGGCCGCAGTTTGATGCGGTCTGGGCTGATGAATTGGCCAAGTGGAAGCGTGCCGAGGAGGCGTGGGATATGCTGCAATTCGGATTGCGTTTGGGGGATCATCCACGTGCTTGCGTGACGACCACGCCGCGCAATGTTGGTGTGCTGCGTGACCTAATGGCGCGCGGCAGCACTGTCAGTACACATGCGCCGACCGAGGCTAATCGCGCCTATCTGGCGGACAGTTTTCTGGAAGAAGTGCAGGCGCGTTACGCCGGTACGCGGCTGGGCCGTCAGGAGTTGGACGGCGTGCTGCTGGCCGAGGCTGACGGCGCGTTGTGGACGTCGGCAGCATTGCAGGGCGCGCAGGTTGATGCGCTGCCGGATATGGACCGTGTGGTTGTGGCCGTTGATCCACCTGTGACCGGGCACAAGGGGTCGGATGCTTGTGGGATTGTCGTGGTCGGCGCGGTGACGCAGGGCTCGCCGCAGGAGTGGCGCGCATATGTTATCGAGGATGCGACAGTTTGTGCGGCGTCCCCCGCCGAATGGGCCAAGGCGGCGGTTGCGGCGATGCAGCGACATGGCGCGTCGCGGTTGGTGGCCGAGGTGAACCAAGGCGGCGATTTGGTCGAGAGCGTCGTGCGCCAGATTGACCCGATGGTGTCGTATCGCGCGGTGCGGGCCAGCCGCGGCAAGGTGGCCCGCGCGGAACCTGTGGCCGCTTTGTATGAACAGGGGCGGGTGTTTCATGCGCGGGGGCTGGACGCGTTGGAAGATCAGATGTGCCTGATGAGTGCGCGTGGCTTTGATGGCACGGGCAGCCCTGATCGGGTGGATGCGCTGGTTTGGGCCTTGCAGGAAGTCATGATTGATCCGGCAGCGCATTGGCTCCGGCCTAGGTTGCGGGTGCTTGAGTAGGGCGCAACACCCACCGCGCGGTGCCTTTCACCCTTCGTAATCAATTCGATGCAAATTGTTTTCATGGAACGCAGGGACTGTCGCCAGTGCGGCAGGAGCGAGGAGATGTTGATGTTTGATTTTCTTAAACGCCCTGAAGCTGGCACGGCTCCCGAGGCCAAGGCTTCGGCCACAGGCAAGATAGCAGCTTGGGGCGCGTCGGGGCGTGTCGCGTGGAGTCCGCGTGATGTGGTCAGCCTGACCCGCACGGGGTTTACGGGCAACCCGATTGGCTTTCGCGCAGTTAAAGTGATTGCTGAAGCCGCCGCTGCCTTGCCGCTGGTGCTGCAGGACCGCGAGCGCCGCTATGATACGCATCCGTTGCTTGATCTGATCAGCCGCCCGAATGGCGCGCAGGGTCGCGCAGAGCTGTTCGAGGCGCTTTATGGTCAGTTGTTGTTGACGGGCAATGCCTATCTTGAGGGGGTCGCGGGTGATGCGCTTCCGGTGGAAATGCATGTGCTACGTAGCGACAGGATGAGCATTGTGCCCGGTGCCGATGGCTGGCCTGTGGGATATGAATACAACGTTAATGGGCGGAAGCATCGCTTTGATATAGGCGAGGGCCCTTCGCCGGTCTGCCATATCAAAAGCTTTCATCCGCAGGACGATCACTACGGGTTTAGCCCGATGCAAGCGGCGGCGAGTGCTGTCGATGTGCATAATGCGGCCTCGCGCTGGTCCAAGGCGTTACTTGATAATGCGGCTCGGCCCAGTGGTGCGATTATCTATCGTGGGGCTGACGGGCAATCGGCGTTGAGCAGCGAGCAATATGACCGGCTGCTGAGCGAGATGGAAAGCCAGCATCAGGGCGCGCGCAATGCGGGTCGGCCAATGCTGCTGGAAGGTGGTTTGGATTGGAAACCGATGGGGTTCAGCCCCTCGGATATGGAATTCCAAAAAACCAAGGAAGCCGCCGCGCGCGAAATTGCGATTGCCTACGGTGTGCCGCCGATGATTTTGGGTATCCCTGGTGACGCGACCTATGCAAATTATCAAGAAGCCAACCGCGCGTTCTACCGCCTGACTGTGTTGCCGTTGGTGACAAGGGTCACGGGGGCCGTGGGTGATTGGCTGTCCGATTACACCGGTAAATGGGCCGAGTTGCGCCCTGATTTGGATCAGGTTCCAGCGCTTGGCTCCGAGCGGGAGGCGCAGTGGCGCCGTGTCGGGGATGCGACATTCCTTACGGACGCTGAAAAGCGCGCTTTGTTGGGTTTGCCAAGTCTTGAGGTCGGTGATGGCACGTGAACCCCGACGTTATGGATTCGAGAGTTTTGCCTGCGCGCCAGGGATGCGGATCGAGGCGTTGGAGCAGCTAAGTGCGGTGCAATTGGCGCAGGTTCATGCACAGGTAGGTCGCCTTGAAGTGCAGGTTGAGCGGCTTGAGCGGCGCATATGGGTCACAGTGTTTGGCGTGGTGGTGATGGTGGTGATTGCGGTTGCGCAGCAGCTGACGATCGCCCCCGCCTAAGATGGAGAGAATGATGGATTTGGAACGCAAATATTGCCAGTTGGGCGGCACCGTCGAGGTGACGGATGGCACCACGATTTCCGGCTATGCCTCGCTGTTTGGCAAGTGCGATCAGGGTGGTGATGTGGTCGAGGCGGGGGCTTACCTAGGCTCGCTTGAACGGCTGAAAACCAAGGGTGGCAGCGTCAAGATGCTGTGGCAGCACGACCCGTCCCAGCCGATTGGCGTATGGGACGAGGTCCACGAGGACGCGAAGGGATTGTGGGTCAAGGGCCGTATCCTGACGGATGTGGCTAAGGGCCGCGAGGCGGTGGCGCTGATCGGTGCGGGGGCGATTGACGGCTTGTCGATTGGCTATCGCACAGTGCGCGCCACCAAGGGCGACAAGGGTGGTCGCCGCTTGTCCGAACTGGAGCTTTGGGAGGTGTCGCTTGTGACGTTCCCCATGCTTCCCGATGCGCGCGTGGGGGCAAAGGGCGATGATCCCGCAGCAGCCGCGATGCGCGAACTGGCGGCAGTGTTTGAAGAAGCACGAAGCCTGCTGGGCGGGTCAAACCCCGACTAGCTGAACCCATCAACACGAAGGACAGATTGATGAGCAAACCCGAGGCCAAATCTCGGGCCGGAGAAGATATGTCTCCGGCCAAAGAACTGAAATCCGCGATGGCGGGTTTCATGAACGACTTCAAATACTTCTCAGACGGCATTCATGCCAAGTTTCAAAAGCAGGACGAACGAATGAACAAGTTGGATCGCAAGACAATGACAGCGGGCATCCGCCCCGCGCTGGCCGCTGCCGCAAGCATGGAAGCCCCGCACCAAAAGGCATTTTCTGCCTATCTGCGGTCGGGCGACGATGATGCGTTGCGCGGCCTTGACATGGAAGGCAAAGCGATGTCCACCGCCGTGGCCGCCGATGGTGGTTATCTGGTGGACCCGCAGACATCCGAAACTGTGAACGGTGTGCTGAGCGGCACCGCGTCTATCCGTGCAATTGCCAATGTGGTGACCGTCGATGCGACGTCATATGACGTGCTAGTGGATCACACAGAAATGGGCGCCGGTTGGGCGACGGAAACCGATCCATCGGCTGAAACCGGCACGCCTGTGATCGACCGTATCACCATCCCGCTGCACGAGCTTTCGGCCCTGCCAAAAGCCTCGCAGCGTCTGTTGGATGATAGCGCGTTTGACATCGAGGGCTGGCTGGCTGGTCGGATTGCCGACAAGTTTGCCCGTTCCGAGGCATCGGCGTTTATCAACGGCGACGGTATCGACAAGCCTGTCGGTTTCTTGACCGCGACTAGTGTGGATAATGACATCTGGACCTGGGGAAATCTGGGGTATGTGGCGACCGGCACCGGTGGTGATTTCGACGCCATCAACCCGGGCGATGCAGTGATTGATCTGGTTTACGCCCTTGGTGCGCAATACCGTGCCAATGCGTCCTTCGTGATGAATTCAAAGACGGCGGGCGCTGTGCGCAAGCTCAAAGACAACGATGGCCGTTTCTTGTGGTCCGACAGTCTGGCGGCGGGCGAGCCTGCGCGTTTACTGGGCTATCCGGTGCTCATCGCCGAAGACATGCCTGACGTAGGATCGGATGCGACTGCCGTTGCATTCGGTGATTTCGGGGCTGGTTATACGGTTGCCGAACGCCCCGATCTGCGCGTGCTGCGTGATCCGTTCAGCGCCAAGCCGCATGTGTTGTTCTATGCAACCAAGCGCGTGGGTGGCGGGATCAGCGATTTTGCCGCAATCAAGCTGTTGAAGTTCTCGGTCGCCTAACGGCCCGAGCGAGGGGTGCTGCCGTCCATGTGGCGGCGGCATGGCCCGGGCATGTGCCCGAAAAGCGCGCATTGTCTAGCTGTTCCCTTCCGTCCGAGCAATGCGGGGGTGCGTGTCCGGGTTCAATCACAAAAATCAGGCCGGTTTGCGGAGTAATTCCATGATGTTAGTCGAAGAGACCACAGTGCCACCAAGCGCACTTCCGGTCACCCAATTCAAAGACCACCTACGCCTTGGATCGGGGTTTTCCGACGATGGTTTGCAGGACGGTCTGCTTGAAAGTTTTCTGCGCGCCGCAATGGCCGCAATAGAAGCGCGCACAGGCAAGATCCTGATCGAGCGCGAGTTTCGCTGGACGTTGAATGCATGGCGGAACGGTGCCCGGCAGGCGCTGCCAGTTGCGCCGGTGAGCGCGATTTCCGAAGTCGTGACGATCTCGCGGCTTGGCGATGAAACGGTGGCTGGCGGGGCGGCCTACCGGCTTGAGCCGGATATGCAGCGCCCATGTCTTGTGGCAACGGGGGGCACGTTGCCCGCCGTGCCGCTGGCCGGGTCGGTGCGCGTCGGGTTTCTGGCGGGCTTTGGTCCCGACTGGGGTGATCTTCCAGCTGATTTGGCACAAGCCGTGATGATGCTGGCCGCGCATTACCATGAATATCGTCATGAAACGGCGTTTGGCGGCGGCTGTATGCCCTTTGGTGTTTCGGCGCTGATCGAACGTTATCGCACTGTGCGTTTGTTTGGTGGAGGCCGCTCATGAGGGCGCCGCATCTGAACCGCAAGCTGGTGCTTGAAGCGCCAGTGCGCGCGGCCGACGGGGCAGGTGGGTTTACCCAAAGCTGGCAGGCGCTGGGGGTTCATTACGCCGAAATAATCGCCCGAACCGGGCGTGAAAAGGCCGGCGTGGCGGTGCCATTGTCGCGGGTTGCCTACCGGATTGTCGTGCGTGCAGGGCTGGTGGGGGCAACATCGCGCCCCTTGCCCGAACAACGGTTTCGCGATGGCGCCCGCGTGTTCAACATCCTGGCCGTGGCCGAGGCGGACCCACTGGGGCGCTATCTGACCTGCACCGCAGAAGAGGAGACAGTTACATGAGTTATGGCGTGGCAGAGGCCCTGCAAACGGCTGTCTATCAACACTTGGTCGCGGATGTGACGCTGGCCGGATTGGTAGGCACGGCGATCTATGACGCGTTGCCGACGGGCACGCTCCCGCCAATCTATCTGGCGCTTGGCCCCGAGATCGCGCGCGTTCGGTCCGACAAAACAGGCGGGGGGGCGGAGCATGAATTTACGGTGTCGATCGTCACGGACGGGGCTGGATTTGTAGCGGCCAAGACGGCGGCGGCGGCAGTTTCGGATGCACTGGTCGATGCCGACCTGACCCTGACGCGCGGCGTGCTGGTGTCGTGTAATTTCTACAAGGCTACGGCGGCCCGTGTGGGCACAGGCGATGTGCGCCGCATCAACATGATTTTCCGCGCCCGCGTCGATGACGTGTAGCGCAAGATTTAACCAAGCGGAGATACGGATATGACAGCCCAAAACGGTAAAGATCTTTTGATCAAGATCGATATGACAGGCAACGGTTTCTTTGAAACGGCTGCCGGATTGCGCGCCTCGCGCATTAGCTTCAACGCCGAAAGCGTGGATGTGACCAGCCTTGAAAGCCAAGGCGGGTGGCGTGAATTGCTGGGGGGTGCGGGCGTGAAAAGCGCCGCGATCAGTGGGTCGGGCGTGTTCAAGGATGCCGCGACCGATGAACGCGCGCGCCAGATTTTCTTTGACGGGGAAACACCGGATTTTCAGGTAATTATTCCTGACTTTGGGACCATCGAAGGCGCGTTTCAGGTCACGTCAATCGAATATGCCGGATCGCATAATGGCGAGGCGACCTATGAAATGTCTCTGGCCTCGGCGGGTCAGCTGACATTCACGGCGGCGGTCTGATGGCGAACCCCTATGCGGGCGAGGTGGTGCTGCACATCGGCGGTGTGGCGCACACTTGCAAACTGACGCTGGGGGCCTTGGCCGAACTTGAGGCAGCCCTTGGTGCCGACACGCTGGTCGCACTGGTCGAACGGTTCGAGGGCGGCGCGTTTTCAAGCCGCGATGTTATGGCTCTTCTGGTCGCGGGGTTGCGCGGCGGCGGGTGGCGCGGTGATGCGGGTGATTTGCTGAGTGTCGAGATTGCGGGCGGGCCTGTGGGTGCGGCCAAGGTTGCGGCGCAACTGCTGGCGCGTGCCTTTGCGCCACCACAATGAACGAGTTCGATTGGCCTGCCCTAATGCGCGCGGGGATGCGCGGCGCGGGACTGCGGCCCGCAGAATTTTGGGCGCTTACGCCGGCGGAATTGTTGATTTTTCTGGGCGTGGGAGAGGGGGAAGCACCGATGGCCCACGCCCGCCTGCAAGAATTGAGCCGGGCATTCCCGGACGAAGGAGTAAGAGATGGACGAGATTGAACGCCTTGGCGATTTGGATGCCGGAGTGGCTGCGTTGGAGAAAACCCTTGGTGATGCCAGCCAAGTGACGGCTGTTTTCGGCACGCAGTTGCGCGACATGCAAAGTACTTTGGGCCAAACGACCCGCGATTTGGGCAATCTTGAGCGCGGTTTTTCCGGCGGTCTTAAACGTGCCTTTGACGGGATGGTTTTGGACGGAATGAAACTGTCTGATGCCTTGGGTGTCGTCGCCAAGGCGATGGTAGACACGGCTTATAATGCCGCCGTGCGCCCTGTGACGGATCATTTTGGCGGGTTGTTGGCGGGGGGCGTCAATGCGCTGTTTTCCGGCACGACGCCGTTTGAAAATGGCGCACCATTCAGTCAGGGCCGTGTCATGCCGTTCGCCAAGGGTGGCGTGTTGTCGGGGCCGGTATCGTTTCCGATGCGCGGCGGCACGGGCCTAATGGGCGAGGCTGGACCAGAAGCGATCATGCCGCTGTCACGCGGGGCGGATGGCCGTCTAGGCGTTCGCGCAGCAGGCGGCGGCGGAGCCGTCAATATCACCATGAATATCAGCACGCCTGACGTGCAGGGATTTCAACGCTCGCAGGGTCAGATCGCGGCGCAAATGTCGCGCGCTTTGGGCCGTGGCCAGCGTAACCGGTAAGGGGAACAGTCATGTCATTTCACGAAATTCGCTTTCCAGCGTCACTTAGTTTTGGCTCCATTGGTGGGCCGGAACGGCGCACCGAAGTTGTCACGCTTGATAACGGCTTTGAGGAGCGCAACACGCCTTGGGCACATTCGCGTCGTCGCTATGATGCTGGGCTTGGCTTGCGGTCATTGGATGATGTCCAAGCGCTGATTGCGTTCTTTGAGGCGCGCCAGGGGCAGCTTTACGGGTTTCGCTGGAAGGACTGGGGCGACTTCAAATCAAGCCTTTCGTCGGGCGAAATTACCCCGTTGGATCAATCGCTTGGGGTGGGTGACGAACTGCGCGATACCTTTGCCTTGATCAAGCGTTATGGCTCGGCCGGGATCAATTATGACCGGCCCATCAAAAAGCCAGTGGCAGGCACGGTCAGGATTGCCGTCAGCGGCGATCCCCAGCAGGAATCGATTGATTATGACGTCGATCTGACCACGGGATTGGTCACCTTTGCACACCCGCCCGACGTGGGCTCGGAAATCACGGCAGGCTTTGAATTTGATGTGCCCGTGCGCTTTGATGCGGATCGAATACAGTCTTCCGTCGCAAGTTTTCAGGCGGGTGAAGTGCCCAATGTTCCCGTGGTCGAGGTGCGGATATGACCGCATTGATTGATCATCTTGCAAGTGGGCTGACGACGATCTGTCGCTGTTGGGCCGTGGTGCGGCGTGATGGCACGACTTTCGGGTTTACCGATCATGACGGGGTGCTGGAATTTGACGGAATCATCTTTCGCCCCGATGCGGGTTTAAGCGCGCGCGCGATTGCAACGGGGACCGGTTTGGCCGTGGATAACACCGAAGCGATGGGCGTGCTGAGCGATAGCGCGATCACCGAAGCCGACATTGACGCGGGCCGCTTTGACGGGGCGCAGGTGCGCGCATGGCTGGTGAACTGGCGCGATTTGGATGCGCGGATGTTGCGGTTTCGCGGAACGATCGGCGAATTGCGCCGCGCGGGTGGTGCGTTTCACGCCGATCTGCGCGGGCTCAGCGAGGCGCTGAACCAGCCACAAGGCCGTGTTTATCAGAAACCCTGCGCGGCGGTGCTGGGGGATGGTCGCTGTGGCTTTGATCTGAACACCGACGGGTTTATGTCCGAACGTGGCGTTGAAGCGATTGAAAATACGCAGGAATTCAGGTTCACGGGTTTTCACGAGTTTTCGCCAGCGTGGTTCACGCGGGGCCGACTTTCGGTGATATCGGGGACTGGAGCGGGCGCGCTTGGTCTGATCAAACGTGACTGGTTCGACGGTGACGCCCGTGTGTTGACGCTTTGGCAACCGTTGCGGGTTGAGATCGCGTCCGGTGACATGGTTCGGATCGAAGCGGGCTGTGACAAGCGCGGTGAAACCTGCCGCCTCAAGTTCAGCAATTTCATCAACTTCCAGGGCTTTCCCGACATTCCAGGCGAAGACTGGCTGATGAGCGTGCCAAGCCAGACTCGCGACAATTCCGGTGGGAGCCTGCGCTGATGAGCGATGCAATTGTGAGGGCTGCGCGCGACTGGATCGGCACGCCCTATCATCATCAAGCCGCGACCAAAGGTGCGGGCTGTGACTGCCTTGGGCTGATCCGTGGTGTATGGCAAGATGTGATTGGCGATCTACCCGAAGCCGTGCCGCCCTATGCGCCCGATTGGGACGAGCCGCAGGGGCGCGATCTGCTGCTTGCGGCTTGTCGGCGGTTGTTGGTGGCCAAGCCACTGGCGACGGCACAGGCGGGGGACGTTGTGGTTTTCCGAATGCGCGCGGGCAGTGTTGCCAAACACCTTGGGATTCAATCCCAAACCGGCAGTAGTGCTGCATTCATTCATTCATTTCAGGGGCATGGCGTAGTTGAGAGCCAGTTTTCCGCCCCGTGGCAGCGCCGCATTGCGGCGCGATTTGCTTTTCCGACAAGGGGATAAAATATGGCGACGATTGTTCTTTCTGCGGCGGGCATGGCCCTTGGTGGGTCTATTGGCGGCTCTGTTCTTGGGCTGTCGGTGGCGGCGATTGGCCGTTTGGCAGGGGCTTCGCTGGGGCGCGTGGTTGACCAACGCTTGCTTGGATCCGGGAGCGAGCCGGTTGAAACGGGCCGCGTGGACAGGTTTCGCCTGACAGGTGCCAGCGAAGGCGCAAACCTGCCGCAGGTCTTTGGCCGGATGCGGGTTGCGGGACAGGTTATCTGGGCCACGCAGTTTCAAGAATCCGCCAGCCGCTCCGGTGGCGGTAAAGGGGCCGCGCCGCGCCCACAGACCACGTCGTATTCCTATTCGGTCAGCCTTGCGATTGCCCTGTGCGAGGGCGAGATTGCCCGCGTGGGTCGCGTTTGGGCGGATGGTATCGAAGTTGCGCGTGATGATTTAAACATGCGCGTCTATTCCGGTGCTGCCGATCAACTGCCTGATCCCAAGATCGAGGCCGTCGAAGGCGCGGGTCAAACCCCTGCCTATCGCGGCGTGGCCTATGTGGTCTTTGAGGACCTTGGCCTATCTCAATTTGGAAATCGCGTGCCGCAGTTCACCTTTGAGGTCGTGCGTGCGGGCGCCAAAATGGCACCGGACGGGGCCGCCGATCTGGCGCAGGTGGTGCAGGGTGTGGCCCTTGTCCCTGGCACGGGTGAATACGGGCTGGCGACCACGCCGGTCTATCGCAATGACGGCTTTGGGGCGCGCACCGCTCTCAATATCAACTCGCCCTCGGGCAAGACTGATTTCGTGACCTCGGTCTCGGCCATGGAAGAGGAACTGCCCAACTGTGGGTCGGTGTCGCTTGTGGTGTCGTGGTTTGGCAATGATCTGCGCTGCGGCGCCTGCACGTTGCAACCGATGGTCGAGACGACCACAGGTGATCCAAGCGCGATGCCTTGGATGGTTTCGGGCCAAACGCGGGCAACTGCCGCGCAAACGCCCCAGATCAGCGAACGGCCCGTCTATGGCGGTACGCCGACGGACGCCTCAATTATCGAGGCAATTGGCGATCTGAACACGCGAAGCAAGTCGGTGGTGTTTTATCCATTCATTCTGATGGATCAGATCGCCGACAATGGTTTGGCTGATCCTTGGACGGGCGTGCCAGATCAGCCGACGTTTCCTTGGCGCGGGCGGATCACGCTTTCGGTCGCACCGGGGCAGGCCGGCACGCCGGATCAAACGGCTTTGGCTGATACGCAGGTCGCTGCGTTCTTTGGTCAGGCCCAGCCAAGTGATTTTACCGCCGCCGGCACGAGTGTGTCTTATAGTGGCCCAGCCGAATGGTCTTACCGCCGGTTCATCCTGCACTACGCACACCTTTGTGCGATGGCGGGCGGCGTTGACGGGTTTTGTATTGGCTCTGAAATGCGCGCGCTGACGCAAATTCGCGGCGCCGCAGGCTTTCCTGCGGTGGATGCGATGCGCACCCTTGCGGGCGATGTGCGCGCCATTCTGGGGCCGAATTGCAAGATCGGCTACGCGGCTGACTGGTCGGAATATCATGGCTATCAGCCCGTTGGCACGGGTGACAAATTGTTCCACCTTGACCCGCTTTGGGCCGATCCGAACATCGATTTCATCGGCATCGACAATTATATGCCGCTTGCCGATTGGCGCGACGGCGAAGACCACGCCGATGCTGATGTTGGTTCAATCTACAACCTTGATTATCTGCGCTCCAATGTGGCTGGCGGTGAAGGATACGACTGGTACTACCATTCCCCTGAGGCGCGCGATGCTCAGATCCGCACGCCGATTTCCGACTTCTGGGGCGAAGATTGGGTCTGGCACTGCAAAGATTTGCGCGGCTGGTGGGCAAACTCGCACCACGATCGCCTGGACGGGCAACGCAGTGAAATCACCAGCCCTTGGGTGCCGCAAAGTAAACCAATCTGGTTTACTGAATTGGGCTGCGGGGCCATCAACAAAGGCGCGAACGAACCCAACAGGTTCTATGACCCGAAATCTTCCGAAAGCGGTTACCCGCATTATTCCAACGGCTTGCGTGATGATTTGATGCAAATGCAATACTTGCGGGCGGTGCATTCGTTTTATGACGACGCGGTCAATAATCCGCTGTCGGCCGTAGACGGACAGCGAATGGTTGACTTGGGGCGCACCCATGTTTGGGCGTGGGATGCGCGGCCTTATCCGTTCTTTCCGGCCAATCAGGCGCTCTGGTCGGATGGTGCAAATTATCCGCGCGGGCATTGGATCAACGGGCGGGCCACGGCGCAGGCGCTATCGTCCGTCGTTGCGCAAATATGCACCGCTTCCGGGGTGGAGGCCTTTGATGTGTCGCGGCTTTATGGCCATGTGCGTGGCTACGTGTTGCGCGATGTCCAAGCAGGGCGGGCGGCCCTTCAGCCGTTGATGCTTGCCTATGGCTTTGATGCGGTTGAACGCGATGGCGTGTTGCATTTCATCACACGGTTGGCGTCCTCTGGCACCAAAATTGACGGCTCGCGACTGGCCATTACAGCCGGCACCGATAGCGCGCTCGAATTGCAGCGCGCGCCATTGGCAGAACTTGCGGGGCGTGTCCGGCTTGGCTATATCGAGGCGGATGGCGATTATGAAATCCGTGCGAGCGAGGCGGTTTCTCCTTATGACGATACCATGTCGGTTTCGCAATCCGAGCTGCCGTTAGTTCTGACCACGGGGGAAGGGCAACGTATCGCCGAACGCTGGCTGTCGGAGGCCCGCGTGGCCCGCGATACCGCGCGTTTTGCCCTGCCACCCTCGCAAATCGGGATCGGTGCGGGGGATATTGTGCAACTAGACGGGGCAGGCGGTGCTGCGCTTTATCGTGTGGATCGTGTCGAGCAGACCGAGACCCAGATGATCGAGGCTGTGCGCATCGAACCGGAATCCTATCGCCCGCATGATGGCGGTGAAACGGCCCCCGCTCTGCGCCCCTTTACGGCCCCTGTTCCGGTCGAGGCGATGTTTCTTGATCTGCCATTACTAAGCGGGGACGAAGTGCCCCATGCACCGCACATCGCGATGACAGGCGTGCCCTGGCCCGGATCGGTGGCACTTTATAGTGCCGCGCAGGATTCCGATTATGCGCTAAATGCGCTGGTGGCGCAGCGCAGTGTCGTCGGGATTACGCAGTCGGAGCTGTTCGCCGCCCCGTCTGGGGTTTGGGATCGTGGCGCGGCGCTGCGGGTCAAACTTGTGTCGGGGCAACTGGCATCGCGCGATATGGCCGAGGTTCTGACCGGAGCAAATCTGGCTGCCATTGGTGATGGCAGTTCCGACAGTTGGGAAGTGTTCCAGTTCGCCAGTGCCGAGTTGGTGGCGCCTGACACCTATGATCTGCGGATGCGGTTGCGTGGGCAGGCGGGCAGTGATGGCATGATGCCTGCGGACTGGCCTGTGGGGTCGCGTTTTGTCTTGTTGAACGGACAGCCTGAACAAATTGACCTCGCGGCGGCGTCGCGCGGCGTCGCGCGGCATTTCCGATTTGGTCCGGCGCAAAAGGCGCTCGATGATCCTTCGTATCGCTATCGCGTGGATCGCTTTCTTGGCAATGGGTTGCGCCCTTATTCAGTTGCCCATTTGCGCAGTGATGGCGGCATGAATACCACGTTTAGCTGGGTGCGGCGAACCCGCATTGATGGCGATCCATGGGAGGGGCTGGACGTGCCCTTGGGCGAAGCGCGCGAAACCTATGTGGTCCGCGTCATCGTGAATGGCAACGTCGTGCGCGAAACGCAGGTTATATCGCCCAGTTGGACCTATAATGCGCCACTGGCCCTTATTGACGGGGCGACTGGACACTACAGCGTCGAGATCGCCCAGGTGTCAGAGCGCTATGGCGCAGGTCCAACGCGGACCCTCGTTGTGGCGGCCTGATGCGCGGCGTCTTGGTTGGGGATCTGGAATACGCGGTGGCAGCCTTGCTATCGCAAGACCCTGCCATATGGGACGATATCGCGCGCGCGATGATTACGCAGGCGCATTTGGCGGATTGCGCGCGCAAGCGGTTGGGTCGCGCGCATCCGCAGTTTGGAACAGGGTCGTTGATGTCTGCGGCGTCCAAACGGGCGCGATCACGGCGCCGTAATCGCTGTGACGCGACATACTGTGCGGCCCTTGCCGTTGTTCTGGCGGCATTGCGTGACTGGCGCGCCGACCCTAGCCGCGGATGCACGACATGCAGCGCGGCGCCGTTGGGTCAGCATTCAGGCGGGCAGGATCCAGGTCATCGCCACAATCCGTGCAGTAGCCGTATTCGCCTGTCTCCATCCGCGCCAGCGCACCCTTGATGCGTTGACGCTGTGTGGCGCGCCGACCGGCCTGCGCCATGGCCATTGCTTGATTTTGCAAGGCATCCATGCGCGACAACCGCCCCACGGCTTGCTGATCCAGCGTTACGGTTTTTTGCCCTGCACTCCCCAGTGCATCCTCGCCGTCCAAGGCGGCCAGCGCGGTGGCTAATGCGGCGCGGTATGTGGCCAGATCGCTCTCATTCATTTTTGTGTCTTTCGTGATCACGGGTTTAATCTTGGCCAGCGCCCCCTATTTGGTCTAAGACGAACATGAAAGTGAGGGCGATGTCATGGCAAATCCGCGCGCAAAGCTAAGTGAAGTCGATCCGGTATGGTCGCAAATCTGCAAAGAGGCCGAGGCCGCGATTGCAGATGAACCGCTTATGGGTGGTCTTGTGCATACCTCTGTGCTGCACCATGGCTCGCTTGAATGTGCCTTGGCGTATCGTATCTCCATGAAGCTCGCTTCGCCGGAAATGTCCGACCAGATGTTGCGTGAAATCGCGGACGAGGCTTATCTGGATGATCCGACGTTGGCCGAAGCGGCGCGCGCTGATTTGACGGCGATCCTTGATCGCGATCCGGCGTGCCATCGATATTTGCAGCCGCTGTTGTTCTTTAAGGGCTTTCAGGCAGTGCAGGCGTATCGCCTTGGCCATTGGTTGTGGCTGCACGGACGGCGCGATCTATCCTATTACGTACAGATGCGCGTGTCCGAGATTTTCGGCATTGATATCCACCCCGCCGCGCGGATCGGCAAGGGGCTGATGATCGACCACGCTCATTCCATCGTCATAGGTGAAACGGCTGTGGTCGGCGACAACGTGTCGATGTTGCATTCGGTGACGCTGGGCGGCACCGGCAAAGAAGAAGAAGACCGTCACCCGAAAATCGAGGACGGCGTGCTGATCGGGGCAGGGGCCAAGGTATTAGGCAATATCACCGTCGGCCATTGCAGCCGCATTGCCGCTGGGTCCGTCGTGTTGATGGATGTGCCACCGTGCGTGACAGTTGCAGGCGTCCCCGCCCGTATTGTGGGCGAGGCGGGCTGCGATCAGCCCTCCGTGTCGATGGATCAGTTGCTGCACGAAAAGGCTTAGGCCAATTGGTCGTAAGCCTCGAGCGCTTTGGCTCCATACATAAACGACGGGCCGCCGTCCATCATCATGGACACGCAAACGGCTTCGACGATTTCTTCGCGGGTGGCACTGGCTTTGATCGCCGCTTTGACGTGAAAGCCGATGCAATCGCCGCATTGTTTGGCGATGCCAATTGACAGGGCGATCAGTTCCTTTTCCTTCATACCCAGCACGCCGGGTTTGATCGTTGCCGCGTGCAACCCGCCAAAGGCTTTGGCGGCCTCTGGATGTGCTTGGCGCACCTGGTCAAGGTTGGCGTTTGTCGTGGCAATTTCGGTTTCCCCGTCCGGCGCCGATTCTAAGTGCTGAGTCTGATCTAGATCGGGCCGTGCAAGAGCACGTTGCGCCAGATCAAACAAAAACGCCCCCGTCGCGAAACAGGGGCGTTTTATGCAATATTTTTGGTTGTTTACGCCAACATCATCATCGGGTTCTCAAGGTTTTCCTTAATCGCATTCAGCAGATTGGCCCCCAACGCGCCATCAATCACACGGTGATCGACAGACAGGGTTGTGGACATGACGGTGGCCACGGCCAATTCGCCATCGGTCCCAACGACAGGCTTTTTGATGCCCGCGCCGACCGCGAGGATCGCACCATGCGGCGGATTGATGATCGCATCGAAGTTGTCGATGCCGAACATCCCAAGATTGGAGATAGCAAAGCTGCCACCCACATATTCATGCGGTGCTAGTTTCCCATCGCGTGCACGGCCAGCAAGGTCTTTCATCTGCGCTGACAGAGCCGAAAGCGATTTTTTTTCAGCATCTTGCAGCACTGGCGTGAACAGCCCACCATCGACAGCAACAGCCACGGCCACATCCGATGCGCTGAATTTCAGCGTCCGGTCGCCAGCCCAAACAGCGTTCGCGTCCGGCACCGATTGCAGCGCCAAGGCACAGGCCTTGATGATGAAATCGTTGACCGACAGTTTGACGCCTTTGGACTCAAGCTGCTTGTTGAGCTGGCTGCGGAATTTCAGCAGTGCATCCAACTGGATGTCGCGACGTAGATAGAAATGCGGCACCGATTGCTTGGCTTCGGTCAGGCGGGCGGCGACAGTCTTGCGCATCCCGTTTAGTTTGACCTCTTCAAAGGCGCGGCCCTCGTACATCTTGAGAACCTGATCAGTGCTTGGACCAGATGCCATTGCAGCACCCTTGGCTGCAGTAGCAGGCGCTGGCGCAGCAGAAGCAGCGGTTTGACCGGGCTGAGCTGCTTCCACGTCGGCTTTGACGATCCGGCCATGCGGGCCTGACCCTTTGACGTTTGCCAAATCCAGACCCTTATCCGCAGCAATCCGGCGGGCAAGTGGCGTTGCAAACACGCGCTTGCCATCACCACCCTTGGGTGCGGCGGGTGCAGGCGCAGCAGCGCCAGCAGGTGCTTCGGCCTTGGCAGCGGGCGCAGCGGCAGCGGCTGGGGTAGATGCCGCGCCGATATCAGCGGCACTTTCACCATCCTCCAGTATCACAGCGATAGGCGTGTTCACTTTGACGCCTTCGGTGCCTTCAGCGATCAGGATCTTGCCAATCACGCCCTCGTCCACGGCTTCGAATTCCATCGTTGCCTTATCGGTCTCAATCTCGGCCAAAAGGTCACCACTTGATACGGTGTCGCCTTCTTTGACAAGCCATTTTGCCAGCGTGCCTTCCTCCATTGTGGGGGACAGGGCGGGCATCAGAATTTCTGTTGGCATTGCTCTCTCTCCTTAACGGTAGGTGACTTGCTTGGCTGCATCGACGATTTCGTCGACGGTGATCAGCGCCAGCTTTTCAAGGTTTGCAGCATAGGGCATCGGAACGTCCTTGCCTGTGCATGTGATGACAGGGGCATCCAGATAATCGAACGCTTCCTGCATGATCACGCCGCTGATGTAGCCGCCAACAGACCCCTGCGGCCAGCCTTCTTCGACTGTGATACAGCGGTTGGTTTTCTGCACGGATGCAATGACCGTGGCGGTATCCATAGGGCGTAGGGTGCGCAGGTTGATGACTTCGGCACTTACGCCTTCTTCGGCCAGCTTTGCAGCCGCCTTAAGCGCGTGGCCGACACCAATGCCAAAGCTGACAATGGTCACATCATCGCCCGACCGTTCGATCTTGGCCTTGCCAAACGGCAGGGTGAAATCCTCAATGTCCGGTACATCAAAGGTCTGACCATAAAGCAGTTCGTTCTCAAGAAAAATCACGGGGTTCGGATCGCGGATCGCCGATTTTAGCAAGCCTTTGGCATCTTCTGCCGAGTAGGGCATCACGACTTTCAGGCCGGGAACCTGCATATACCATGCGGCGTAACACTGGCTGTGCTGCGCACCGACTCGGGCCGCGGCACCGTTAGCTCCACGGAACACAATCGGCGCCCCCATCTGGCCGCCGGACATATACAATGTCTTGGCTGCCGAATTGACGATCTGATCGATCGCCTGCATCGCAAAGTTGAAGGTCATGAATTCTACGATCGGGCGCAGACCACCAAAAGACGCGCCAACTGCGATACCTGTAAAGCCGTGTTCGGTGATCGGCGTGTCGATTACGCGCTTTTCACCAAATTCGGCCAAGAGCCCTTGGCTGATCTTATAAGCACCTTGATATTCAGCGACTTCTTCGCCCATCAAGAACACGGTGTCGTCACGGCGCATTTCTTCGGCCATTGCTGAATTCAATGCTTCGCGCACTGTCATCTGCTTCATGGGAGTGCCTTGGGGATAATCCGGCGACTGGTCCGCGACAACTGGCGCAGGGGCAGCGGCCACAGCGGCAGGCGCCTCGGCAGCGGCGGGGGCAGCAGCGGCAGGGGCCGACACAGCGACAGCCGCCGATGCATCTTCGCCCTCTTCCAGTATTACCGCGATGGGCGTGTTTACTTTGACGCCTTCGGTGCCTTCAGCGATCAGGATCTTGCCCATCACGCCTTCGTCGACAGCTTCGAATTCCATCGTGGCCTTATCGGTTTCGATCTCGGCAAGGATGTCGCCGCTCGAAACGGTATCACCTTCTTTTACCAGCCATTTGGCGAGCGTGCCTTCCTCCATCGTGGGCGAAAGAGCGGGCATGAGAATTTCAGTAGCCATGTCTTATGCCTCCACTTCTGCATAAATGTCGGTCCAAAGCTCGGCGAGCTGCGGCTCAGGGCTTTCCTTGGCGAATTCGGCGCTCTCGTTGACGATCGCCTTGATCTCTTTGTCGATCGCTTTCAAATCTTCCTCGGTGGCATGTTTGCCCGACAACAGCATGTCGCGGATGTGATCGATCGGGTCACGCTCTTCGCGCACTTTCTGAACTTCTTCACGGGTGCGATATTTTGCAGGGTCCGACATCGAATGTCCACGGTAACGGTAGGTTTTGACCTCGAGGATGTAGGGGCCTTTGCCAGCCCGACAGTGCGCCACGGCCTTTTCACCCGCAGCTTTGACAGCCAGCACGTCCATCCCGTCGACTTCTTCGCCGGGGATACCGTAAGCGGCCCCGCGCTCCCAAAGGCTGGGTGATTTGGTCGACCGTTTGACCGACGTGCCCATAGCGTAGCCGTTGTTTTCAATAACGAAAATTACAGGCAACATCCACAATTCGGCCATGTTGTAGGTCTCATAGACCTGACCTTGGTTGGCTGCACCATCACCGTAATAGGCAAACGTCACACGATCATTGCCAAGGTATTTGTCTGCGAATGCCAGACCAGCCCCCAGCGGCACTTGCGCGCCGACGATGCCATTGCCGCCGTAGAAATTCTTGTCCTTGGAGAACATGTGCATCGAGCCGCCCTTGCCGCTCGAATAGCCACCTTCGCGGCCCGTCAACTCGGCCATTACACCCTTGGGGTCCATGCCACAGGCCAGCATGTGGCCGTGGTCGCGGTATGATGTGATGCGCTTGTCGCCCTCACCTGCGGCGGCCTCAAGGCCGACAACAACGGCCTCTTGGCCGATATAAAGGTGACAAAAACCGCCGATCAGGCCCATGCCATACAACTGGCCAGCCTTTTCTTCGAATCGACGGATTAAAAGCATTTCGCGGTAATGCCCAAGAAGCTCTTCAGCAGAAACGTTTGGTTTCTTTGCGGATTTCGTGGCGGCCATGGGTCCTCCCTCTCGGCGGCAAAAATATAGTTTAGCGTTAAACTATCTCATACATCAGACAAGTCTAACTTGCGAGAGGCAATGTGACCACAGGTCAATGCCTGTGCGAAAACCCGCGTTGCACTGGGTGCATGGCACGTGGTTTAGTCCTGAAATGAAATGGAAAATCAGACAAGAAACCGCTGGCGACGAGGCTGCAATCGCGCAAGTTACCGCCGCTGCGTTCGCCGGCAAGGTCTACGCCGATGGGGAAGAGGCCGAATTACCCGCCAAATTACGTGACGCCGGCGCGCTGGTCCTGTCGCTGGTAGCGGTAGAGGGGAAGACCGTCATCGGTCACATCGCCATGTCACCGGCGCGCATTGGTGACGCCAAATGCCTTGGCCTTGGTCCGGTGTCGGTGCGCCCAAATCGTCAGGGGCGCGGGATTGGCTCGGCGTTAGTAAATCACGCGCTCGCGGTTGCAGGTGTTTACGGGCGCGGGGGGGGCGCGCTCACAGGCGATCCGGCGTTTTACGGGCGCTTGGGGTTTGTGCAAGACGCGGGTGTGACCCATCTCGGGACGCAGCCAAGGTTCGTCCAGATTGCGGGATTTGCCGATCCACCCAAGGGCGAATTGACATTCCACGCCGCGTTTAACGAATAACAATCTCGTCGGCGCGGATCATGCCCAGCATATCGCGGGCCTGTTGATCGAGCGGATCGAGATCAAGGTAGGTGTCCGAGAGCCGACGGGTCAGGTTTTCCGATTGTGCGACATCCGCTTGCAGTACGCGCGATTTTTGGGATAGATTTTTGAGGGGCTGCATCGCTACGATTATCAAACGTTAGAGGCCAGGTAATGCACAACATTTTAACACTCGTGGTTAATCTGGAAGGGAGCACGCAGCGTCTCGACGCAGTGGCCGGCGATTTGGATCGGGCAGGCATTAAGTGGCAGCGACTTGATGCGGTCGATTTTCGCGGACGCGATCCTAGCAAGATAGCCAATTACGATTCCCGTGCCTGTCACATCCGTCACGACGGTGATCTGACGGGCGGTGAAATGGGGTGTGTGCTGTCACACCACAAGTCATTACAGCTCTTCTTGGTTGGTAGTGCGGACTTCTGCCTTATTCTTGAGGACGACGCTGAAATTTCCCAAGACGCAGCAGTTGTTCTGCGTGACGTCATCGACGGATTGAATGCTTTTGGAAATTCAGACTGGGATGTGATTTTTCTTGCCTTGAAAAGTAGGGGATTTGACCGCTTTGCCTTGGCTGTTGGTGAATGCGACGTCATGAGAACCAGCTACACTCCTTGCGGTACGGCTGTGGTCTTGTGGACCCGTGCGGGCGCACAATCCTATCTTGGCAGCCGTTTTGGCAAGACAATTAGGGGTCCAATCGACCGCGAATTCCGATCGCATTTTGCAAGGCGCGGGCGCAGCTATAAGATGACGCCGGCGCCGTTCAGTCGCCGCACATTCAAAAGCGATATTGATCCAGATGAAACAAGATTTGCGCAGGGGACACGGAGGCACAGGTCATCAGTGCGTTGCCGAGTGCAGCGTCATTTCCCCGACTATTTTCACGCTTGGCTAAATACTTGGATGTGGCGGCTTGGCCTACGCTAACGAATAACAATCTCGTCGGCGCGGATCATGCCCAGCATATCGCGGGCCTGTTGATCGAGCAGATCGAGATCAAGGTAGGTGTCTGAGAGCCGACGGGTCAGGTTTTCCAACTCTGCGACATCTGCTTGCAATAGTGCAAGCTCCGCCCGCAGCACGCGTGCTTCGGCGTCTACCTCGGCACGTTTGAACACGCCATAATCGCCTTGCACGGCGGCAAAGGTAAAATACACGGCCAGCATCATCATGCCTGCGACCCCTAAAAGAACACCCATGGCTGGGCGCGTGCGTCTGGTCATGTCTCTGCCTCACTGTCACCTCTAATGGGCGACTGGGGTTAAATTCGCATATCTGATTCGCTTTGTGAATCCCTCTCGTTCATATTTGTGCAAATTGCGTGGAATGGTGCACCACAGGGCAGGGACCGACGATGGATATCACCCTTTTAAAAACCTTCCTCGAAGTTACCTCCTCAGGGTCTTTCGTGGCCTCGGCGGATCGCTTGTTTGTGACGCAGTAGGCGGTGCTCGGCGCATTCAGCGGCTTGAAGACTCGCTCGGCGAGCCGCTGTTTACGCGGTTACGGGCAGGGGCCGAACTGACGAGTGCACGACGCGAGTTTGAAAAGTATGTCCTATCGATGATCCGCGTCTGCGAGGAATCCCGCCAGGAGATTGCCATCCCTGAAGGCTATACCCGCAGCCTGACAGTGGGCGCGCAGTATTCACTAGGCCTCGTGGGGTTTCGTTGGGTGGATGCTTTGCAGGACTGGATGCCCGACTTGGATGTGCGCGCCGAATTGGGGATGCCGGACCGTCTGACGCGCTGTTGATAGAAGGGGTGATGAAGGCTGGTCTGTTATATATGCCGCAATTGCGGCCCGGTCTGGAAGCAGAGCAAATCCTTGCTGAGGAACTGGTGATGGTTGCAACCTTTGCCGACGCCGATATGGACACGAGTTTTGATGATTTTGTCTTTATTGACTGGGGACCTGCATTCGTCGCAGCCCGTGCGTAAGCCTTGCCCGTGTTAACGAGCCCCGGCCTCACCTCTGGTATGTCTGTCGTTTATAACTTCAACTAAACTCTGGCTTGCATTCCCAGGAGGCATGTCCCTCGCATGCCATGGCCCAGTTGAATGGGGAAGGGGCGGAGAAATCCACCCCTTCATCTTTATCTTGAGGGCGCGAACCAAGCTAGCCGATGAAAAAGCTTAACTCTCGGGCGTCCATTCGGGCTGCGTCGCGAAACA
>CALAGN010000061.1 GCA_937891785.1 uncultured Octadecabacter sp. | reverse complement strand
AGGACTTTTGCGCCGATGGCGATGGCCTTTTCGGCAAAGCCATAAAATTCTTCCTTCGGGCGGAAGACGTCGACCATATCGACGGGCTTGTCGATTTCTTCAAGCGAGCGATAGACCTTGAGGCCCCGGATTTCAGTAACGTTGGGGTTCGGATTCACCGGCAGGATATCATAGCCGATCTCGTTCAGTTGGCGCAGCACTCCGTAGCTGAACTTGGTCTTGTCGGCGCTGGCACCGACCATGGCGATGGTTTTGACCGACGCAAGAATGTTCGCCAGGTATTTAGGGTCGTAGTCGTAGATGTGATCAACGTCTGCTTCGGGCATGGGCTTACACTTTCGGTGAGGCGATGTCCGCCTTGAGTTCATGTGGTTTGAGCGGATCAAGGAACGGATTGCGGTAAAGCTTGTCATGGCTTTCCACACCGATTTCCAAGGTGATGTCAGAGGTCGCGCGCGCAACGCAGAGGATCACATAGCCGTTGCTGATCTGCCGGTTGTTGAGCGCCACCTGACGGCGTTGGTCGACCTCACCCGCGGTGAGTTTGGCGGCACAGGTGATGCAGCCCCCATATTCACAGCCATAAGGCAGATCGACGCCTTGGCCGCGCAATTGTTCCAGCAACGGACGGCGGGCATTGACCGCATAGGTCGCCCCGTCGCGGTTGGCGAGGGTGACGATATGCGTGCTCACAGCCAGATATCGCTTGTGCAATCGCCGCCGGGGTAGCGCGCTTCATGGCAGCGGCTGGGGCCGTTTGGTTCTTGGCCGAAGTCCACGATGAAGTCCTCGTTGATCTTCATGCCGCCATTCACCGGATCACAATCGATCATCACCATCACCCCGCCCTTTTCGCGGATTTCCGGGTAAAACTGGTTATCCCATGTGCTGAACAGCGAGGTCGTCACATATAGCCGCTTGCCATCGAGGCTAAGCTGGAACATCTGCGGGCCGCCGGCCACTTCGACACCGTTAACTGTCGGTGCTTTGCCCAAAAGCCCACCCATAAACACTTGCCCCGTGAGCTTCGGATTATGTGGGTCACTGATGTCATATTGGCGCATATCTCCGTGCAGCCAGTTGTTGAGATAGAGATATTTGTCATCCATCGAGATCAGGATCGCGCTCATCACACCGGGCAGCGGAATGGGCCAGTCGGGATGCATCTCGTTTTCAACGTCGATGATCTTTTCCCATTGCCATTTGCCCGCATCGTTTTTCCACCAGTGGATCACATTTGTCGACAGCGCCGCGCCACAGAAGCCGTGGGTGCTGTCGGGATCATGATGGAACTTGACCTCCAGAGGCAGCAAACCGTCTTCGCCAAGGTAAAAGCTCTCGATTGGAACGCGTTTCTCAAAATCCCAGAAGTGCAGTTCACGTCCGTATTTCAGGTGGCCCACTTCTTCCAGATCAAAGCCCGGCATAAAAGTGTTAGGTGCGGCCCATTCAGAACTGACCATCACGTTGTGGCGCGGTTGATACCAGAAGTCATAGCCGAACTTGATGTCGCCCATGGAGTTTTCCCAGCGGCCCTGAATCTCGAAGTCCTTGTTCAGGTGCAGGTAGCCGCCCGGAGCTTCGCCTTTGGCGTCACCCAGCATCGAGATGATGATCTCGGAACCCAGACAATGCACCGTATGCGGGCCAGAGAGGTTGGTCTTCGACTTGATCTCGGCCCCGTCCACCACTTTGTGCAGGCGTGGCGCACGCGGGTCGGTAGCCGTGTCAACGATATGCAGGTTGTTCGAGCGCACGCCCGGCAGGATCAAATACTTGCGCGACATGGACCCATCGTCAAAACACGACGAACAGGCGTTCCAGCCCATGTGATGCAGCTCATCGCCAATGCCAGGCATCTCCAGCCGGTGGATGACCTGAGAATAGGTCGGACTGCCAGGGTCCACGTCCACCGTCGCCAGATAATCCGGCTTCTGAATGCCCGTCCCGGTGTAGATCGCAATCGTATAAAGCAGCTTCTCGCACGGCGCTTTGATCGCATCGGCAGGAGAGGCGTAGCCCGGTCCACAACATTCCATGTTATCCTCCCATCCGGTCGGCAATGGCGACGATGCGGTACATGTCGCGCAGAACCGGCTTTTCGATCAGCTTTCCGTCGATCACCACAAGTCCGGTATCGGCAGCCTCAAACTCGGTGGTGATGCGCCGTGCCCGCGCAATCTGCGCTTGGGTCGGTGTGAACACCTCATTGAGCGCCGCAATCTGTTTTGGATGAACAGAGCCTTTCCCGGAAAAGCCCAGATCACGGACTTTTTCGGCTTCAACACGCATCCCTTCAGGATCATCGAGATCGAGGAATGGCACGTCGATCACATCGAGACCGGCCGCAGCGGAAGCATGAACCACGCGCGAGCGCGCATAGATCATCGATTCAAATGTGTTCTTGCACCGCAACTCGGCTGCCATATCCACGCCGCCAAAGAACATCGCGTCAATCCGAGACGAACATTTGGCGATCTCGAACGCCGCTTCCAGCCCTTCATTGGTTTCAATGATCACATGCAGCCGGGTGGCATGGCTTGCCTCGGTCAGAAGCTGATCCAGCATCACGACTTCATCAGGCGTGCGCACCTTGGGCATCATCAGTGCGGGCGGCGGTGTCTTGCTGGCAAGGACCGCATTCACATCTTCAATTCCGAAACGTTCACGCATCGAGTTGATCCGCACGATGCGTTCGACACCGTCGTCCGCTTGTGACCCCTCAAACAAGGCCAGTGCCTTCTGTCGCGCCTCGGCTTTGTCCTTGGGCGCAATCCCGTCTTCAAGCTCAACACAGACGATGTCTGCCCCCGAAGCCAACGCCTTGGGAAACATGTCCGGGCGCAAACCCGGTGTGAAGATGAAGCTGCGGCGCGGTCGAATAATGCGATGTGTCATGTGTGCGTCCTTCAGGTGATGCCATGCAGCGTTTTGGTCTCAAGGTAATCTTCCAACCCCATCAACCCGCCTTCGCGGCCATTGCCTGATTGCTTGTAGCCGCCAAAGGGCGAGCCATAGTTGAACCCGCCGCCGTTGATATGAATGGCACCGGCACGGAGGCGGGAAGAAACGCGCTCCGCCCGGGCCGGGCTGCCAGTCTGAAGATAGGCCGCCAGCCCGTATGGCGTGTCATTGGCAATCGCAATCGCGTCTGCCTCATCCTCAAACGGGATGATCACCAAAACTGGGCCAAATATTTCTTCCTGTGCAACGGCCATTTCGTTGGAAACATCCGCAAAGATCGTGGGCTTCACGTACCAACCAGTCTCAAAGCCCTCGGGTTTGCCTAGACCGCCGGCTAACAGGGTAGCACCTTCGTCGAGGCCCTTCTGGATCATGGCCTGCACACGTTCGTATTGGATTCGGTCAAACAGTGGGCCGATATGATCACCCGTCTGTGCCGGATCCCCGACAGCGGTGGCTTCTGCCGCATGTTTGGCAATTTTCAGCACTTCGTCATAACACGAACGCTCTACCAGAAGCCGCGTCGGCGCATCGCAAGATTGTCCAGTGTTGAACATGCATTCGTCGACCGAGGCGGTCACGCGCTCTTCCAGATTGCAATCGGTGAAAACAAGGTTGGGGGACTTGCCACCAAGCTCCAACGTTACGCGCTTGACGGTTTCAGCGGCATCACGCGTGACCGCTGTGCCAGCACGGGTCGAGCCGGTGAAGGACATCATTTGTACATCAGGGTGACGCGACAAAGCAGAGCCGACATTAATCCCGTCGCCGTTGACCAGATTGAACACCCCCGCAGGATAGCCTGCCTCGTGAATGATTTCGGCATAGACCATAGCAGACACAGGTGTGTGCTCGGATGGCTTCAGCACACAGGTACAGCCCGTTGCAAGCGCCGGGACAACCTTGAGCGCGATCTGGTTCATCGGCCAATTCCACGGTGTGATCAGCCCGCAGACCCCAATGGGTTCGCGCATCAGAACGTCGCCATTGGCCAGCGTGGTGCGTTCTTCAAGCGTTTCCAGCGCATCGATGAACCCCTGAAGATGGCCCACGGCAGCATCAGCCTGCGCATCCCGCGCCATGGAGATAGGCGCGCCCATTTCCATGCGCATGGCTTGTGCCAGATCCTCAATGCGTTTTTCGGTGACGGTTTTCAGCCGGTGAAGAAGTGCCAGACGGTCCGCCTTGCTGGTTTGCGAAAAGCTCTCGAATGCGGCTTTGGCGGCGGCCACCGCCTTGTCCACATCGGCGGCGTTTCCCATCGCAACAGAGCCGATCTGTGCTTCAGTTGCCGGATTCAGGACTGGCATAGTCGCGTCCGAGGCCGGTGCAACCCATTGCCCGCCGATATAGAATTTCTGAAGATTATCCATTGATACCATGCTCCTGCTCATCGCGCCTTTGCGATGGCGGTTTCGACTAGTGTGCGCATCTCGGTGATGCTGGCGGTGCGGGGGTTTGTGCCTGCCGCGCTATCCTGCAAAGCCTTTTCAGCTATGCGGGCCGCGCAATCTGCGGTGATGCCAATCTCGCTCAGTGAGTGGGGGATGTTGATGTCATCAAGCATCTGTTCGATCTTGGCGACAAAGCCATCGACCGAGGTCTCCTCATGGCCCATGGCGTGGGCCATCCGTTTTACCTTGCTCTCCATGCCCGGTAAATTGAATCGCAGCACAACCGGTAAGACAATTGCATTGGTCAGCCCGTGCTGGGTGTTGAATTCGGCCCCGATCATGTGGCTGATTGCATGCACGTGACCCAAACCCTTTTGGAAAGCGATCCCTGCCAGACAGGACCCCACCAGCATGCCACCCCGCGCCGCAAGATTCGCCGGATCGCGCACCGCAATAGGCAACCATTTCGTTACCAGCGCCAGACCTTCCAGCGCCAGCCCGTCACAGAGCGGGTGGAATCCAGGCACGCAGTAGGCCTCGATTGCATGGACCATCGCGTCGACCCCTGTCCACGCAGTCAGATTGGCAGGAAGGCCGACCGTCAGGTCCGGGTCAAGCAGCGCCAAGGATGGCTTTAGGTCAGGATGGCAGATACAGAACTTCATGCCCTTTCCGGTATGCGTGACCATGGCAGTGCTTTCGGTCTCCGCTCCGGTTCCGGCAGTTGTTGGGATTGTGATCAGCGTCGGAAAGGGTTGATCTGTATCGATATCTGTTGGCGATTTTTCCCATTCAAACGCCCACAGATCGATATCATTTCTCGCGGTCAAGCAGACGGCTTTGCCACCATCCATCGCGCTCCCACCACCGATGGCGATGATCGCATCGTGATTGCCCGACCGGAATGCCTCGCGCCCGGCGCCAATTTCATCATCACGCGGATTTGGCGAGATATCCGAGAATATGCCCGATGAAAGCCCCGCTTCGGCCAAATACTCATGCAACTGCGAAATGAACGGCAAGTCGCGGCTGCCTTTGTCAGTCACGATCAACGGGTTGGAAAGCCCCATCGCCGCGCAGCGTTGCCCGATTTCGGACAGCCGACCTGACCCATAGGCAATTGGTATTGGGAACGTCCAATCCTGCGGTTCCAAAAATTCAGGGTTAGTCATGATATGTTTCGCTTTGCTGGATCATGTCGCTGGGCGTTCAGGGATACTGCGATCCACGCCGCGCACGATGTTTTTCTCTTGGTCGAAGAATGGCGGTTGAACGATCTCGCCCTCGTGAACACTGCCATCTGGCAGGCGCATGGAAAGGGTCCGGCCAACCCAGTCACCGGGTGCTTTGAAATGCACGTAACCCACGCCAAGGCCAAGCGTAGGTGATGGAATGCCAGCGGTGATGTGACCGACCTCGGCATCCCCGTCCAACACGACGCTGCCCGCTGTCGGAGTCTCGGTGGCACAAGTCAGGCCAAACAGGCAAGACCGCGTGTCTTTTCCGACCAGTGCGTCGCGCCCGATGAAATCACCTTTGCCCATGTTGATGAAGGGCGCGAGACCCGCCTCGAACGGTGTCATATCCGGAGTTAAATCGGTGCCATTGCCAAGGATGCCACCCTCAATCCTGCGAATGGTTAAGGCACGGGTGGACGAAAACTCCATCCCGTGCGGCTCCCCGCAGGCCATCAGGTGATCCCACAGCGCAATATGGTCGGTGTTGGCCCCGTCGGTATAGACTTCAAACCCAAGTTCATTGGTAAAACCGGTGCGAGAGACATAGAGACGCTGACCGCCCAACTCGAAAAACCCAGAACGGAAATACTTCATGGTCTCGTCGATGGCGCCGCCAGAGGCCGCGTTCATGATGTCAAATGAGGCCGGTCCTTGAATTTGAAGAACACGACTGTGCGGGTCTGAAATAGTGACATCAAAGCCGCCGCTATGAGCCAACAACCACGTCTCAAAGGGGCCATCCGCCTGCACATACCAGAACCGGTTTTCACCCATCCGAAACATTACGCCATCCATGAACACGCCACCATGGGGTGTGCAGGCAATGGCATAATATCCACGCTCTTCGGTCATGGTTGCCACTTTGCGGGCAAAGACCTTTTCAAGGAACGGCACAGCGTCAGGCCCCGATATTTCAACCGGTTTTTCAGGCACGTCGAAAATCAGCGCCTTCTGTCGCAAGCACCAATATTTATCAAGGTAATCCTCGCCGATGAAAATCGGGAAATAACGGCCCGCATAAACGCCGCGGATCATCTCTGGGCAATCGGTACGCTCGATGAAGGGGGATTCTTCAAAGCGGCGTGCACTGATGGAGATGTTGTTTTCCAGGTCGGAAGCTTCTTGTAAGTTGCTCATGTCTGAACCTCTAGGTCGTTTGGCGTTTCGGATCTGATGATTTGGGGTGGTTCATGCGCGGTGACAGGCGGTGGCGCGTCTTTGAACAGTTCGATCTCGATCAGACAGGAATGCGCGCTGGGGCCTTGTCCCAGTTTCGACGTACCCTTGTCGCGGGTCAGCACATTGGGATTGCCGTGTTTGCACATGCCGGTTTCATCAGGATCGTACCAGGCACCGGTGCTCATCTGAACCACACCGGGACGCATAGCCGCGTCGATCACAACGCTGCCCAGACAAGCACCACGATCATTAAACAATCGCACTAGATCGCCGTCTTTTAGCCCACGCAAGGCGGCATCATCGGGTTGAATATGCAGCGGCTCCCGCCCGGCAACTTTCTTGGCTTTGCTAACGCTGCCGTGGTCCAACTGGGAATGCAGCTTGTCCTTTGGCTGGTTCGAAATCAGGTGAAGCGGATAGCGGTCTACATTCCCCAACCACTCATACGGCTCTTGCCAGACCGGATGACCGGGGCAATCGTCATAGCCAAAATCCGCGACCGTCCGGCTAAAGATCTCGATTTTGCCGCTTGGGGTGGCCAGTGGGTTGGCGGCAGGGTCAGCACGATAATCCGAAAGCATGACTATTGGATCAACGGGATCTTCGAGCTTGAACCATTGCTTAGATCGGAATTGGTCAAAGGTGGGAATATCTATGCCCGCGTCGGCACAGCGTTCCTGAGTTTTATCGTATATCCAACGCTGCCAGTCATGGGTGCTGCGCCCTTCGGTAAAATCCTCTTCGACACCCATAGCGCGGGCAATCCCTGCGAAAATGTCATAATCGTCGCGGGCCTGACCAAAGGGTTCTGTCAGCTTCGACATCGACACAATATAAGGATCGCGCGGGGTCATTGCCATGTCGTCACGTTCCAGCGGCGTGGTACAGGGCAGGACGATATCCGCGTGTTTGGCTAGCGGGTTCCAACACCATTCGTTGACGATGACTGTCTCTGGCTTTTGCCAGGCCTGCATCATCAGGTTCAGGTCCTGATGGTGGTGGAACGGATTGCCGCCTGCCCACCAGACCAGTTTCGTGTCCGGGTATTCATAGCGTACCCCATCAAAATCAAACGGCTTCCCAGGGTTCAGCAGTAGATCAGTGATCCGCGCCACGGGGATGAATTTCTCAACCAGGTTCTTGCCTTGCGGAAAGGACGCGCCGGGAATGATTCTGTGGTTCCCGCCGATGAAATTCATCGCACTATAACCAAATCCAAATCCGCCACCGGGCAGGCCGATCTGGCCCAACATCGCGGCCAGCGTGATGGCCATCCAGAACGGCTGTTCACCGTGGTCCTGACGCGTGAGCGACCAACTGACCGAGATCATCGTGCGCTCAGCCGCCATTCGACGGGCCAGTTCGCGGATCTTATCCGCTGGGATTTCGCAGATCTCGGCAGCCCAATCTGCGGTCTTAGCGACGCCATCGCTATCGCCCATCAGATAAAGCTGGAACGTCTCAAAACCCTGAGCGTAGCGTTTCAGAAAGGCGTGGTCTGTTAAGCCCTCAGCTTGCAAAGTATGGGCTAACCCCAGCATCAAGGCGACATCCGTGTTGGGGCGCAGGGCCAACCACTCTCCGCCTACGTCATTGAGCATGTCGGATTTCAGCGGGCTGACATTGACAATCTCGATTCCAGCGCCGCCTGCCGAAACGAGCCCATCGCGTTGAATATGGCAGCCAGTACCGCCCTGACTTATCTGGCCATTCTTCAAAGGTACGCCCCCGAAGCAGACGAATAGCTGCGTGTGATCACGGATCACCTCCCAGCTGGTGCAAGTATCCAGAAAATCGCGGAAGCTGCCTAAGATATGCGGCACCATCGCCTCGGCGGCGGCAAAGCTATAGGTGAATTTCGAACTGGTGAAACCACCGATGCAGTTCAGGAACCGTTTGAGCTGGCTTTGGGCATGATGGAACCGACCGGCACTCGCCCAGCCATAAGAGCCGCCGAAGATTGAGGCATTTCCGAAGGTGTTGCGCACCCGGTCCAGTTCCGCTGCAACCAGCGCATTGGCCTTGTCCCAACTCACCTCAACAAAAGGATCCTTTCCGCGCAGGTCGTTGCGGGTGCCCGGCCCGCCTTCAAGCCAGCTTTTGCGCACCATCGGCGCATCAACCCGAGTTGGCCCGTGCTGTACATCCAGAATGCCGATGCCAATGGGCGATGGGTCTTTGTCGTGCTCAAACGCCAGCAACTCCTGCACCCGCCCATTTCCAACGCGCGCGCGGTACGTCCCCCAATGCGCACTGGTCAGCGGCAGATCATCTTGTTTGGTCATGCGACGCTCAGCCCGAGTTCTTCCTGACGCCTTCTACTCCATGCGTTGGTCATCCGGTCGGTGATGATGGCAATGATTGCCATGCCGATACCGGCAATAATGCCAACGCCGAAATTGCCATCGCTCAATCCAATGTAAACGATCTGTTCCAGCCCGTTGGTTCCGACGAGGGCCGCAATGACCAGCATGGCGATGCCGTACATAATGGTCTGGTTCAAGCCCAACATCATCACCGGCAACGCCAATGGAATCTTGACCTGCCAGAGCATTTGCCGTCGTGTGGATCCGATCATCGTGGCCGCCTCGATCACTGGGGCAGGCAGGCTGCGCAACCCATGCTCGGAATAGCGGATCGCCGGAACAATCGCATATGCAATGATCGCAAGAAGGGCGGTGAACTCGCCAATCTTGAACACCATCACAAAAGGGATCAACAAAACAAACAATGGCATGGTCTGCAAAGTGTCATTGAACGGACGAATGATCGCCGAAACCATGTCGTTATGCGCGGCCCAGATGCCGATCGCAGTGCCCAGAACGAAAGATATGAGAACTGCAATGCCGCAAAGGTAAATCGACAGCATTGCCTCGGGCCAGATGCCGGTGATGACTATAAACCCAAGCCCCAACGCGGTCCCAAGCCCCAGCACGCGCCCTCCTATTTTCCAGCCCGCTACGGCGCAGATCAGCAGCAGGGCAGGCCAGGGTATTCCGGTCAGGCCAAAGTATAACAAGATCGCCAATATCAGGATCAGGATCGCAACCTGCGTTCTTCCTCGGTACGCCGCCCATAATGCCAGAGCCACAATGCCGACTGCATAGACAACCTTATGCACCAGCGTCAGTTCAAACCCCCAGGTAAAGGGGCTCACGGCACCTTGCAGGCCGATCTTTGCCGGAAGCATGACAAAGAAAAAGGCAAACTTCTTGACGGCTTCGATCTCATCGCGAAAATTTACGACTAGATAGGTCAGCCCGTCGTTCATCGCTTTTGCAGGGCTGATCTCCCAGGCCTGCGGCCATTCGTTCAAGATACCAGCAATCTGGGCCAGAACAAAAAACGTAACGGCGCCAAAAGCGGCAGTGATCCAGTAGCGGTGTTTTTGGGCGAACGTCTTCTTCTCGGGGTCATATTCCCCGGACCGCACCGCGAAGCCGGCAGTGATGCGGTCAATTACCATTGCCATAAGCGCAATCACCATACCCGCAAGCAGGCTTTCGCCAAATTGCGCTTTGCGGATCTGGCTCAGCACTTCCCAGCCGATATCCGACGTGCCGCCGATGATCGACGCGATGATCACCATGCTGAGCGA
>CALAGN010000060.1 GCA_937891785.1 uncultured Octadecabacter sp. | reverse complement strand
CGTCGGTTGGCTGGATACCACGGATGATAACTTGCATGATTTCACCCTGGTCAAGGTTAGCCTCAAGAATACCATCTTGGTAAACTTCGCTAGCCTCAAGTTGCTGCATTTCGATATCTGAACGACTATCTCCAGGACCCTGTCCAGGGGCAACACCAAGTACGGTGACTTCCATTGCATCGAAACCAGCGACAAAATTGGACAGGTCAACATAGTACACTGTCGCCTCATCCGCGTCTGAGTATAGATAAAGAACCATGTCTCCCTGACCAGCAAAGGCGTGTACGTCCGCATTGCCGGATTCGTATTCGCCGCCATGATTATTGCCAGGCGTGAAATCAACCACTGCCTTTCCGGGCAGATTTTCTGACATCATAGAGAACATCTGCCCAGGCGCTGTTGGTCCAGAATACTCCATCCCGGTCGACAGGGCATTTGGTGTATTCTGGATCAGCGGCCAGACACCATACAACTGTTGTACCATCGGATGTATTCTGAACATCAATCTCTAAGGCGCGCACGCCTATTTCCAGCAGGTGCACTAGTCCGGCCATGCTGTTCTCGGGCATTTCGCCACGCGCACCACGGTGACCGTACACCCGGGGCAACCAAATATTTTCCCAAGAGCTACGCACTGGTTTCACCGCTTAGCTTCAACGCATGCCATATGAATGGCCCCGCCCCTTGCAAGGTGGTAAATTCAGCCCGCCCAATTTGCAGTAAACTTGTAATTATGAGTCCCTCGAGTCCTTGTTTCGAAGATGTTAGGTTTCGAAAGTTTATAATACAAGCACTCCTTTCTTATTTATTTTATAATAGTATGTTATACACCAAGTAAGCGACCATCCGAGAAAGGCCAGACATATGAGAGAGCCACTGCGACTTCGCCAACTTGAAGCCCTCCATGCGCTCTCTCAAAAAGGGACGATCTCGCGTGCGGCAGAAGAGTTGGGTATTTCACAACCTGCGGCCAGTCGTTTGTTGTCCGACCTCACAAGAGAGCTCGATTTTCCATTATACCATCGCAAAGACGGTATGCTGATCCTCACCCAGGAGGCCCAGTATCTGCTGCCCGAAATCAAACGCGTCCTTGAATCCATGCAAAATATTTCCGAGATGGGCCGTGACATTCCGCGCCACCAAGCGGGACATTTACGCGTTGCTTGTCTACCCGGGTTTGCCACCAGCCACTTGCCAGAACTTGTCTCTAAGTTTCTTAAAAACCGATCCGACGTCACAGTAACAATCGAACCAGACCGTCCTGAACGCATTCTAGAGTGGATTATCGGTGAGCAATATGATTGCGGCATCACCGATGGTTTTGAGGGACATCCCGCAGTCGAAAGTCGCATGATTGCCGTGCGCTCCGTGTGTATTTTTCCGGAAGGGCATCGGTTGGAGGCCCTCTCAGAAATCAAGCCGTCTGATTTAGTGGGTGAAAAAATGATCCACGATCGCAAAGATAGCCCATTTTACCGCGCCGTTATGGATGCCTTTGTGTCAAATGGCCTTCCATTTAAGTCACTCGTTGAAACACGCCAATTTACCTGCGCATGTGAATTGGTAAGCCACGGCACAGGAGTGTCCATCGTCAGCGAGCTTGACGCACGCAGCTACGAGGCGCGCGGGGTATCGTTTCGCCCCTTCTTTCCAAATGTGCCGCATCACTTATCCCTTTTACGCCCAAACCACAAACCGGCTTCGATGCTTACGTTAGAGTTCCTGTCGATGTTTGAAAAAAGCTTGTCCGAATTCAGGACCGGCGCTCTTTGATCTGCCCCTTAGGATTTTGAACGGTCCCATGGGCGCTTCAGATCAAACGGGCCTAGTGAAAGACGAACGAAACCGCTCTATTCAACACAAACTGATGGACGACTTTGCAGCCGCATGCGGCGCATTTTGTGGCAGAATCGATACCAAGCTGCGACGGTAATGTGGTCTGGATTGATGACGCAGGGCATGCGCCCTTCCTTTCGCGGACCGACGTATTCAACACGGCGTTAAGCCCGATAGTCTAAACGCACAGCAAAAAAGAGCGCGCATCCGGAGAGGTTAATTTCGGATAGGCAAGTAAGTTCTACTGCTTTTATCACCTTCATGTACACGCGGATTCAAGAGTTGCTCGTCAATCAGTACAGTCCGCATTATTGGCATATATCGACGATTTTTCTTAAAAATCAGATAAATTTCCGGAACATTTTCGTCTGATCAAACATATCTTCAAGGGCCTCCATCCGCTCTTTTGTTTCGTTCCAATTAAAATTTTGAACCGAAGAAATCATCGTTTCAATCAAGAG
The DNA here is from genome assembly GCA_937891785.1 of uncultured Octadecabacter sp. GTDB lineage: Bacteria > Pseudomonadota > Alphaproteobacteria > Rhodobacterales > Rhodobacteraceae > SW4. The sequence continues at coordinate 9,014 of CALAGN010000060.1, read as the reverse complement.
CATTGTCGTCGCAGCTGAGTCCCACGCTGAGGGAACAATTATGCGACAACTCAGGCTGATATCTGCCAATTGATGTACAGGCGACTGCCATTGGTCTGTGAAAAGTATGATTTTGGCGCCTCTGGCGCGGGCCATTTCAGCCAATTTTAAAGTATTGTTTTCATATCTACGAACATCAAAAATAACAAAGACGTCCCCTTCCTTAGCGTTTAAAAGGTAGTGGGGCCATGTGTTTGAGGTGGATTGAACGTGGGTTACGTCCGCGCGTATGACTTGCATGTGCATGAAAAAATACTCAGCCAATGTATGCGTGATGCGTCCACCGACAATGTACAGATGGCGCGTCTGAGCTGCGACAAGTTCGCAGGCTTCGTCAAAGGCTTTTGGGTCAATCCGACCAAGGGTCAGACGAATGTTGTCGATGACAGCATCGGTAAATCGGTTCAGCAGATGCTCTGATGGTGCCGCTCCCGCCCAAGTGTCGTGTTTGGCGATCGGGTTTTTCACCTTTGCGCGCAGTTCTTCGCGTAGCTCAGCCTGAAAATCTAAGTACCCTTTGTACCCTAGTTTTTGCACCATTCGGGCAACCGTAGGTGCAGAGACATTCGCCCCTTTCGCCAAAGCCGCTAACGGGCCAAGCCCAGACGCCGGATAATTTTCGAGAATCGAGAGGGCCAATTGCCGTTCAGCACGGGTCAAGTTGTCTAACTCTTGTTGGATTCGATCAGATATTGTCTGTAGCGCTTGGCTCATCCAACTCTCCATTCTGTTGTTTTTATAACAGCTTATTCCGACCTGTCATATTACATAACAAAAATATTGACAATCATGGTGCGACAGAAGCAACATTAGATCAAGGAGCTTGCATGACACAGGTATCAACCACATCAACCCAAGGCCATGTATCGGTCCACAACCCAACGGGACAATCCCCCGTTGTTGTGGTTTGCGAACATGCGAGCAACTTCATTCCGACTGCGTATAACGACCTTGGATTGGTTGGTGATGCTTTAGCGAGTCATGCGGCTTGGGATTTAGGCGCACTTGCCGTTGCCAAAGGTTTGTCGGACCGTCTGAACGCAAAACTTATCGCGTCTGGCACGTCCCGCCTTGTCTATGACTGCAACCGCCCCCCGTCAGCACCTGACGCAATGCCCCACCAAAGCGAAGCGATCACGGTCCCCGGGAACGTGGGTCTGACCGCGGCGCAACGGCAGAATCGCATTGATGAATTTTATGAGCCGTTTCGGGCGACCCTCGCGGAGGAGATTGCCGCGACATCCACGCCGGTTATTGTGACGATACACAGCTTCACCCCAACCTATCACGGCCAGAAAAGAACCGTCGAAATTGGTGTTTTACACGACACGGACTCACGGCTTGCTGACGCCATGCTGGGGACGGCATCCCAATACACCGAGACTTTGGTCTTACGGAATGATCCCTACGGGCCCGAGCATGGCGTCACTCATACGCTGAAGGAACACGCCCTTGCGAACGGGCATTTGAATGTGATGTTAGAGGTGCGCAACGACCTTATTCAAAATGCCCAACAGCAAGACGAAATGGCCGGTTGCATTGCCAATTGGCTGTCGGATGCACTTGTCCGCCTAAAGGTCGAAAGTGCAGTAACATGTCGGGAGTGATGCACGGATATATACGCACGGTCGATACCGTGAATTACCGCATTGGTCGTGTCGCAATGTACGGTATTTTTGTTCTGATGGGCATTTTACTGTGGTCGTCGATCAGTAAGACATTCTTTTTACCATCGCTGTGGACCCTCGAAATGGCGCAGTTTGTGATGGTGGCCTATTACATTCTGGGTGGTCCCTATTCGATCCAACTTGGGTCCAACGTGCGGATGGATTTGCTGTACGGCGAATGGAGCCTGCGCAAGAAGGCGTGGTTTGATTTGTTAACCGTGCTGTTCTTGATCTTCTATCTATGCGTCCTGCTATACGGTGCTGTCAGCTCAACCGCGTATTCGCTGGGGTACTGGGGAACCGAACCGCTTTCGTACTTTGCCGGGCTAGTCACCGGAACCGAAGACGTCGGGCGATTGGAAAGATCATCAACCGCGTGGCGCCCCTATATGTGGCCAATCAAAACCATCATGATCTTGGGGATGTCCCTGATGCTACTGCAGTGCATCTCTGAACTATTCAAAGACGTGTTACGTCTCAAAGGTGAGACAATCTGATGTCGTATGAATTAATCGCCACACTGATGTTTTCATCCATGATGCTGATGCTGCTGACCGGGCAACGTGTATTCGGGGCAATCGGGTTTATTGCTGTTATCGCCGCATTGCTGCTTTGGGGTGACAAAGGCGGCTTTGATATCGGATTTTCAGCAGCCATGAAGCTGATGAAATGGTATCCTCTGCTGACGCTCCCGATGTTTATTTTCATGGGCTACGTGCTGTCTGAAAGTAAAATTGCGGACGATCTATACAAGATGTTCCACGTTTGGATGGGTGGCCTGCGAGGCGGTCTCGCGATTGGCACAATTGGACTGATGGTTCTGATTTCCGCAATGAACGGGCTGAGTGTTGCGGGCATGGCCATCGGGTCAACTATCGCGCTGCCTGAACTTTTGAAGCGCGGTTACGACAAACGAATGGTTACGGGCGTCATACAAGCGGGGTCGAGTTTGGGCATCCTTGTGCCGCCATCCGTGGTGCTTGTCTTATACGCAATGATCGCGCGCCAACCTGTCGGGCAGCTGTGGCTTGCCGGGGTCATTCCGGGCCTGATGATGGCCAGTTTGTTCGTTATTTATATCATTGTGCGTTGCCGTATAAACCCGGCCCTCGGGCCCGTTTTACCGTTAGAAGAACGCAATATTCCGCGCGCCGAAAAACTGCGCCTGTTGCGGGCTGGCTTGCTGCCTATCGGTATTTTTGCCGTCATGATGGTGCCATTTGTGAACGGTTGGACATCGCTTGTCGAAAGTTCGGCTATTGGCGCGATTGCCGCGTTTGTCGCCGCAGTCCTTAAGGGACGGATGAGCCGCGAAGTGTTTGAAAACTCTGTGCGCAATACGCTAGGCATCACTTGTATGTTCATGTGGATTATTCTCGCCGCCCTTGCCTTTGGCGCGGTGTTTGATGGCCTCGGCGCCGTCAAAGCCATCGAAGCGGTTTTTACCGAACGCCTGAACCTCAGCCCTTGGATGATCCTCATACTGATGCAGCTTAGCTTTATCCTGATGGGCACATTCCTTGATGACACAGCCATGCTTGTGATCGTCGCGCCGCTCTATGTGCCACTCGTGGGCGAACTTGGATTCGACCTGATCTGGTACGGAATCCTTTACACGATCACGACGCAGATCGCTTATATGACCCCGCCCTTCGGCTATAATCTGTTTTTGATGCGGGCGATGGCCCCGCCTGAAATCTCGCTACGCGACATCTATTCCTCCATCACGCCGTTCGTGCTGATCATGATCTTTGCGCTCACGCTGGTCATGGTGTTCCCCGGCATTGCGACCTGGCTTCCTGATTACGTTTACAACCAACCATAAGAACTGCCCCTGAGGCGGTCATAAACCCAACCAAGGAGAGAACCCATGACTTCAAGACGCAAGTTTATCCAAGGTGCAGCCATCGCTCCGGCCGCAGTCTTGGCAACACCAGCATTGGCGCAAAACACTATAAAATGGCGGATGCAAACCTATGCGGGTTCCGCATTAGCCGCAGAAGTGATCGTGCCTGCGATTGAAATGTTCAACAAAATTGCCGGCGATCGCATGCAGATCGAACTGTTCTTTGCCGACCAATTGGTCCCAACGGGCGAATTGTTCCAAGCCATGCAACGCGGTACAATCGATGCGGTCCAATCTGACGACGATTCAATGGCATCCCCAACAGAAGTCACCGTCTTTGGAGGTTATTTTCCATTCGGTTCCCGTTACTCGCTCGACGTGCCAGTGTTGTTCAACCAATATGGCCTGAACGAAATCTGGGACGAAGAATATTCCAAAGTTGGCGTGAAACACATCTCTGCCGGTGCTTGGGATCCTTGCCACTTTGCCACCAAAGACCCGATTCGCAGCCTTGAAGATCTTAAAGGCAAGAAGATTTTTACCTTCCCAACAGCGGGTCGTTTCTTAACACAGTTCGGCGTTGTTCCTGTAACACTTCCTTGGGAAGACATCGAAGTTGCGCTTCAAACAGGTGAGCTTGACGGCGTTGCATGGTCTGGCATCACAGAAGACTATACTGTTGGCTGGGCTGACGTGACCAACTATTTCCTGACCAACAACATCTCTGGTGCATGGGCTGGTTCGTTCTTTGCCAATATGGATCGCTGGAATGAATTGCCAGAAGATCTGCAAACGCTATTCCGCGTCTGCTGTGACCAATCACACTACTATCGTCAGTGGTGGTATTGGGGTGGTGAAGCCGCATTGCGCGTCAACGGACCGAAGATGGAATTGACATCTATCCCTGATGAAGAGTGGGCAACCGTTGAAGCCGCAGCTATTGATTTCTGGGAAGAAATCGCAGCTGAGTCTGATGTGAAACGCCGCGTCGTTGATATCTTCAAGAAATACAACGCTGATATGGTTAAGGCTGGCCGCCCATACCGTTACGGCTAAATACACTTTGGAGGCCGTTTCACGCGGCCTCCAATACCAACTCTAGGTGGATAGAACATGCCCGGGACTATGACATTTGAAGACCTTAAATCGCAAGTTGCGGGCGGATCAATTGATACCGTCCTGGCGTGCTTTGTTGATATGCAGGGCCGGTTGATGGGCAAACGGTTCCATGCACAGGCTTTTGTCGAAAGCGGCCATGAAGAAACCCATTGCTGCACATATCTGCTTGCCACTGATTTGGAGATGGCCACGCCAGATGGCTATGCCTCGACCAGTTGGGAGCAGGGATATGGCGATTACACCATGAAGCCTGATCTAGGCACATTGCGCCCCGTCCCTTGGCTAGAGGGCACTGCGATGGTGCTGTGCGATATGATGGATCATCACCACAATCCAATTGCCCATTCCCCGCGGGCCATGCTGCGAAAACAGATCGCGCGCCTTGCCGAGATGGGTTTCACCGCCACGATGGCCACCGAGTTAGAGTTTTTCCTATTTGAAAAGAGCTTTGGCGAAATTTCAAAAAGCGGATTTCGCGACCTGACGCCAATCAGCGCCTACAACGAAGACTACCATATTTTTCAAACCACCAAAGAAGAGGCGATAATGCGCCCCCTGCGCAACCATCTTTACGCTATGGGTATTCCGGTCGAGGGTTCAAAGGGTGAGGCCGAGGCCGGGCAAGAAGAGCTGAATATCAAATACGCCGAGGCCTTGGCCTGTGCGGATCATCACTCAATCTCAAAACACGCCGTAAAAGAGATTGCTTGGCAACAAGGCCACGCCGCTACGTTTTTGCCCAAGTGGAACAAAGATCGAGTCGGGTCATCCAGCCACGTGCACCAGTCCCTTTGGAAAGACGGTGAGCCTGCGTTTCTTGACGCTGAGCGCCCACTTGGAAAATCTAAACTGATGGATCAGTACATGGCTGGTCTGATCAAATATGCCGCTGAATACACTTATTTTATGGCCCCCTACGTCAACAGTTATAAACGATTTGCAAAAGGCACCTTCGCACCGACACGCATCATTTGGGCCGTAGACAACCGCACCGCCGCGTACCGTTTGTGTGGGGAAGGCAGTAAGGCCATTCGCGTTGAATGCCGGATACCGGGGTCTGATATGAACCCATACCTTGCACAGGCTGCTATGTTGGCTGCTGGTATCAAAGGGATCCAAGAGGAATTGTCCCTGCCACCTGTTTTTGTAGGCGACGCGTATGAGGACAAAACGTCAGAGCATATTCCCCGGAATTTGCGCGACGCTAAAGATGCACTGCAAGGATCAGACATGCTGCGCGAAGCGTTTGGCGACGACGTTGTCGACCACTACACCCGCGCCGCAGAATGGGAACAAGAAGAATTTGACCGCACAGTGACCGATTGGGAAATCGCGCGCGGTTTTGAAAGGGCTTAATTTCGATGACTATCACATGCATCTCCCCTATTGACGGGTCCGTTTATGCCACACGCGAGGTTCTATCTCGCGCAGACGCGGATGCCGCAATAACAGGGGCGAAAACCGCCCAATCGGAATGGGCTGCGCGTCCCTTGGCTGAACGGATCGCACTGGTTCAAGCCGGTGTTGCGGCTGTGGGCGCCATGAACGACGAAATCGTACCGGAAATCGCATGGCAAATGGGTCGCCCCGTTCGTTATGGCGGCGAATTTGGCGGTTTCAACGAACGCGCGAGCTACATGGCTGACATCGCAGTCGAGGCACTGGCCCCGATTGTCGTTGAAGACAGCGACGCCTTTCGGCGCGTTATCAAACGTGTACCACACGGGTTGGTCTTGGTCGTGGCTCCGTGGAACTACCCCTATATGACCGCGATCAACACCGTTGCCCCTGCACTGATCGCGGGCAACGCAGTGATGCTGAAACACGCCTCGCAAACGCCGCTTGTTGGCGAACGTATGGCGGCAGCTTTCCACTCTGCCGGCATCCCAAAAGACGTCTTCCAAACTGTATTTCTTGATCACCAAACAACGTCTGGCCTGATCGCAGATCGCGCCTTTGGCTTTGTGAATTTCACTGGTTCTGTTGGTGGTGGCAAAGCCATGGAAGCAGCTGCATCTGGCACTTTCACTGGCGTCGGTTTGGAACTAGGCGGCAAGGACCCCGGCTATGTGATGGATGACGCTGATATCGACGCGGCGGTCGACACGCTGATCGATGGCGCGATGTTTAACTCCGGGCAATGCTGCTGTGGGATCGAACGGATTTATGTCCATGAAAGCCTGTTCGACGCCTTTGTTGAAAAGGCCGTCGCCATCGTTAACGGTTACGTCCTTGGCAACCCGCTAGACCCCGAGACCACGCTTGGCCCGATGGCGCATGTGCGTTTTGCAGATGAAGTGCGCGCCCAGACCGCTGAAGCAATCAATGACGGGGCCAAAGCCCATATCCATCCGGCACATTTCCCAAAAGACAGCGGCGCATATCTGATGCCACAGATCCTGACAAACGTGACCCATGATATGCGCGTCATGCGCGAGGAAAGCTTTGGTCCTGTCGTAGGTATCATGTCCGTCAAGACCGACGCCGAAGCCATCCGCTTGATGAACGATAGTAACTTTGGTCTGACCGCCTCGCTCTGGACCCAAGACCCCGCCAGAGCTGAACATATCGCTGATCAGATCGAAACTGGCACTGTGTTTATGAACCGTGCCGACTACCTTGATCCCGCCCTGTGCTGGACGGGCTGCAAGGATACAGGGCGCGGCGGCGGTCTGTCTGTCATCGGCTACCACAACCTGACACGTCCCAAGTCTTACCACATGAAAAAGGCCTAACGAACATGACCATCACCGCAAACTGGTCCTACCCCACCTCAATCCGTTTTGGCGCTGGCCGTATCTCAGAAATCGCAGACGCTTGTGCGAGTGCAGGGATCAAAAAGCCGTTACTTGTGACAGACCGTGGCTTGGCCAACATGGCTATCACAACCAAAACGCTTGATCTGCTTGACGCCGCGGGTCTCGGCCGTGCGATATTTGCCGATGTTGACCCGAACCCTAATGAAAAGAACGCTGCTGCGGGCGTGAAAGCCTTCAACGATGGCGGGCATGACGGGGTTGTGGCGTTTGGCGGCGGCTCTGGCCTTGACCTTGGCAAGCTGGTTGCATTCTTGGCGCGTCAAACCCGCCCGCTTTGGGATTTTGAGGACATCGGCGATTGGTGGACCCGTGCGGACGCAGACGCGATTGCGCCGATTGTGGCTGTGCCAACAACTGCTGGCACAGGGTCTGAGGTGGGCCGTGCATCGGTCATCACCAACTCGGTTACAGAAGAGAAAAAGATTATCTTCCACCCAAAGTTCCTACCATCGGTTGTGATCTGCGACCCAGAACTGACCGTTGGCATGCCCAACTTCATCACCGCGGGCACAGGTCTTGATGCCTTTGCCCATTGTGTCGAAGCATTCTGTTCACCGCATTATCACCCGATGTCACAGGGCATGGCGCTTGAAGGTATGCGCCTGGTCAAAGAATACCTTCCCCGTGTGCATGCTGACGGCACTGATATCGAAGCGCGGGCGCATATGATGTCGGCCGCAATCATGGGTGCAACGGCATTCCAAAAAGGCTTGGGTGCGATCCATGCTTTGTCACACCCAATTGGCGCGATTTACCACACGCACCACGGTACGACGAACGCGGTCTGCATGCCCGCGGTATTGCGGTTTAACCGGCCCGCGATTGAAGGCGTTATTGAACAGGCCGCCAAATATTTGGACATTTCTGGTGGTTTCGACGGGTTCTGCGCCTATGTCAATGAATTGAATGCATCCCTTGGTATCCCCAAGACCCTGACCGCGTTAGGTATCGACACCCCCGACGTTGAGCGGATCGTTGCAGGTGCGTTGAAAGACCCCAGCACCGGCGGAAACCCGATTGAGATGACAAAGGAAAATACAACAAAACTCTTGCTTGAAATCATCGGGTAAACCTCTGATCATACGATCGTCAATGTTGGGAGAACCAGCTATCTGATGCCTTTGATCATTTCACACGCAAACATCTTGCTATGGCTGTCGTGCCTCGTGATCATGCAATGGATAAAACTAAGCTCAGCGTGAAATTCTCGACAAGCGCTACAATGCCACCGTCATCCCGGAAAGAGTTATGCCCGAAAGTTGGTGATGGTCTGAAGTAGGCGGCATATCATGGCGGTGTTGAAAGACGCCGTCAGTCTCAAAGAGAAAGGATATGCCACCATGGCCAAATCTACTATTTTGCCATTCGAACTGCCATCAGAATTTTCACCGGATCCTTTGACCGAGGTGATCCAGAATGGCGCGAAGGCGCTTTTGCATACGGCGATCCAAGCTGAGGTGTCGTCGTTCACCCCCTCTGTCAGGGATGTTGTCCGCTGCTCTATTTATCTCTAATTTTCAGGTG
>CALAGN010000059.1 GCA_937891785.1 uncultured Octadecabacter sp. | reverse complement strand
ACTCTCTTAGCAATTTGCCCTATTTAGACCCATAGGCGCTGACGTCAGACAGCTGAAATCGCGAAAGACGCACTTGCCGACATCGAGATTGAGGACAGCAACGCGTTTCGCCGTGTTATCAAACGCGTGCCGCATGGTGTGGTTCTGGTCGTTGCGCCTTGGAATTACCCCTATATGACGGCCATCAACACCGTGGCCCCTGCATTGATTGCAGGCAACGCCGTGATGCTGAAACATGCCTCGCAGACACCGCTTGTTGGCGAACGTATGGCGGCAGCGTTTTATTCCGCAGGCATCCCCAAAGACGTGTTCCAGAATGTCTTTCTTGACCATCAGACAACATCCGATCTTATCGCTGATCGCGCTTTTGGGTTTGTGAACTTCACGGGCTCTGTCGGCGGCGGGAAGGCGATGGAGCGCGCAGCGGCGGGCACATTCACCGGTATCGGACTTGAACTTGGCGGCAAAGATCCGGGCTATGTGATGGACGATGCCAATCTGGACGCCGCAGTTGACACCCTGATTGACGGCGCGATGTTCAACGCGGGTCAATGTTGCTGCGGGATTGAACGGATTTACGTTCATGAAAGCCTGTTCGACGCTTTTGTGCAAAAGGCTGTTGCGATCGTGAACAGCTACAAGCTGGGTAATCCTTTGGATCTGGAAACCACACTTGGCCCGATGGCGCATGTCCGCTTTGCCGACGAGGTTCGCGCGCAAACGGCCGAAGCCATCGCCGATGGTGCGACAGCACAGATTGATCCGGCGCGCTTTCCACAAGACGGCGGCGCATATCTCATGCCGCAAATCCTGACTGATGTAACCCACGACATGCGTGTGATGCGCGATGAAAGCTTTGGACCTGTTGTTGGTATCATGTCGGTGAAAGACGACGCCGAGGCGATCCGCTTGATGAACGACAGCAACTTTGGTCTGACTGCGTCGCTGTGGACCCAAGACACTAAGCGCGCCGAAGCCATCGCCGACCGGATCGAAACCGGCACCGTGTTTATGAACCGCGCTGACTACCTTGATCCGGGCCTGTGCTGGACCGGATGCAAAGACACTGGGCGAGGGGGCGGGCTTTCCGTCATAGGCTATCACAATCTGACCCGTCCGAAATCATACCACCTAAAGAAGGCCTGAGACATATGACCATCACTGCAAACTGGTCCTACCCGACCGCCATCCGTTTCGGCGCTGGCCGTATTTCCGAGATTGCCGATGCTTGCGCCGTTGCAGGGATCAAAAAGCCGCTCTTGGTTACGGACCGCGGCCTTGCGAGCATGGACATCACCACCAAGACGCTCGACCTGCTTGACGCCGCGGGTCTTGGCCGGGCGATGTTCAGCGACGTTGATCCGAACCCGAACGAGAAGAACGCCGAGGCGGGCGTGCAGGCCTACAAAAGCGGCGGCTATGATGGGGTGATTGCATTCGGTGGTGGCTCTGGTCTTGATCTTGGGAAACTGGTGGCGTTTCTAGCTGGTCAAACGCGCCCGCTTTGGGATTTCGAAGACATCGGCGATTGGTGGACTCGCGCTGATGCGGACGCCATTGCGCCGATCATGGCAGTTCCGACCACCGCCGGAACCGGATCAGAAGTGGGCCGTGCCTCGGTCATCACCAATTCTGAGACCGAAGAGAAAAAGATCATCTTCCACCCCAAATTCCTGCCCTCCGTAGTTATTTGCGATCCTGAACTGACCGTCGGCATGCCCAATTTTATCACGGCCGGTACGGGCCTTGATGCTTTTGCCCATTGCGTTGAGGCGTTCTGCTCGCCGCATTATCACCCGATGAGCCAAGGTATGGCGCTGGAAGGCATGCGATTGGTCAAAGAGTATCTGCCCCGAGCCTATGCAGATGGCAGCGATCTTGAAGTACGTGCGCATATGATGTCGGCCGCGATCATGGGGGCCACGGCGTTCCAAAAGGGTCTTGGCGCGATCCATGCGCTGTCCCATCCGATTGGCGCGATCTATCATACGCATCATGGCACTACGAACGCGGTGTGCAGAGTTATGCCCGAAAGTTGGTGATGGTCTGAAGTAGGCGGCATATCATGGC
>CALAGN010000058.1 GCA_937891785.1 uncultured Octadecabacter sp. | reverse complement strand
GATTGGCACGCACGGTGCGAAAGCTCAGGATCATGGCGCTGATGAAATCAATCTCTTTTTCAAGCACAAGCGGCAGGCTGACTACGGTCAGCGAAAACAGCAAGAACGCCAGCACAGCCCCGACGCCCAATTCCACGGCGATCATCGTCAGCCCGTTGGGCGTCAAAAATGCTTCCCAGCTTTGCGAGATATTGGTCATCGTCGACAGCCCCATGAACAGCGCGAAAATCATATGCGCCAGAAAGGTCCAGAACAAGAAATAGAACACGATGATGGCGCCAATCCACGGCACCTGTCGGGTGCGTTCATTCCACACCACGCCCAAGATGGCGCGCCACTGCAACGGTTGATCCGCCTCAAGCCTGCGGCTGACCTCATACAATCCGACCGCAGCAAAGGGGGCCGCCAGCGGAAACCCCAGCGATGTCGCAAGTGTCCAGCTTACATGGCCAGCGCCAAGCCAAAGCATAAAGAACCCGCCCAAAACATAGACCGCGCTAAAGAACAGCCCGAATTGCGGCGCGCGACGAAAATCAGCCATGCCCGCCTTAAGGACCACCCAAAGCTCGGGCAGGGTCACATGGCCAATCTCGGGCTGTGGTGATGCAGCAATGTTATCGCTTGCGTCCGGCATGATATTCCCCTTTGCGAATACTTCGCCAGTGCCACATCACTAAGTCAAGGTGTTAGGCCTCGGCGTTGGCTTCAGCGCGGGATTTACCGGCGACGTCCATCGCAAGTGTCGCTGCCATAAACGCATCCAGATCACCATCAAGCACGCCGGATGTATCGCTGGTCTCGTGGCGGGTGCGCAGGTCTTTGACCATCTGGTAGGGCTGCAAGACATATGATCTGATCTGGTTGCCCCAACCCGCATCGCCTGCGTTTTCATGGGCTTCGTTCACCAGCGTTGAGCGCTTGTCCAATTCGATCTGATAAAGCCGCGACTTCAGCGCTTTCATCGCGATATCGCGGTTCTGGTGCTGGGACTTTTCCGAGGACGTCACGACGATGCCCGTCGGCGCGTGGGTTATGCGCACGGCAGAGTCAGTCGTGTTGACGTGCTGCCCGCCTGCCCCGCTTGAACGATAAGTATCAATGCGAATGTCCGAGGGGTTCACCTCGATTTCGATGTTATCATCGACCACCGGATAAACTTTGACGGATGTAAACGAGGTGTGGCGTTTGGCGGCGCTATCGAATGGCGAAATCCGCACAAGACGATGCACGCCGGATTCCGATTTAAGCCAGCCATAGGCGTTTAGCCCGCTGATCTTGTAGGCGGCCGATTTGATGCCCGCTTCTTCGCCGGGGCTCTCGGATTGCAGTTCAACCTTATAGCCTTTTTTCTCGGCCCAACGCACATACATCCGCGCCAGCATATTGGCCCAGTCGCAGCTTTCGGTACCGCCCGCCCCCGAGTTTATCTCAAGGAAGGTGTCGTTGGCATCCGCCTCGCCGTCCAGCAGCGCCTCAAGCTCTTTGGTTGCGGCTTTTTCAGCCAGCACCGCGAGGGCGGCTTCAGCTTCGGCGATCACTTCCGCGTCGCCTTCCATCTCGCCCAGCTCGATCAGATCGACGTTGTCGGTCTTGTCCTGTGCGATAGTTTCGTAGGTAGCAATCGCATCAACCAGCATCTGCCGGTTACGCATCAGCGTTTGCGCTGCGGCAGGATCGTCCCACAAAGTCGGGTCCTCGACGCGAGCGTTGAATTCCTCAAGCCGGTGCTTGGCTGTGTCCCAATCCATCCGCTGCTTGAGAAGCTCAAGGGATTTGTCGATGGCAGCAATGATGTTTTGCGTCTCGGCGCGCATGGCAGGGCTTTCCATATTTCCGGTTTGCTCGGTGATAGCCCGCCCACGGGGGACGGGCAAGCCAGCTTAGTAAACGCCACCCGATGACAGGGTGCCAAAGGTCGCTTGCGGCCCTACGGTCGCGGTGTCCCCCGTCGATGTGGTGACCTCGCGCGCGTTGTTCGTGACTTCGTCAAACAGAGGCAGATCAGAGGCCATGGCGAAGCCACCATCAAAGATCATCCCAAACACGGGCTCTTCGCCAATGCGGAAACATTCAGAGACAACATTGTCGCCGGTTATCCCGTCGGGCAGGCGCGCTCCGCTAAATCGGTCGATATTGATGAACTGACAGGCATCGGGGATTTCAAAATTACCGCCACCATAGCGCTGGATCGCTTGCGCCATAAAGGTGTTGAATACAGGGCCACACATTCCGCCGCCCGATGCCCCGCGCCCCATGCTGCGCGGCGTATCATAGCCAATATAACAGCCGGCCACGATATTGGACGAAAAGCCGACGAACCACACGTCTTTGCCATCGTTGGTCGTGCCTGTTTTGCCCGCGATTGGCACCGGCAGATTCACCGAACTCCGCGCCGTGCCGCGTTCGACAACGCCGCGCATCATGCTGGTCAGCTGATAGGCTGTCACCGCGTTCATTACACGTTCGCGGCTGGATTGAATTTCAGGCGCGCGACCTGATGCCAGCAGAACAGAATCGCAATCGATGCAAATGCGCTGATCGTGCTGATAGACAGTTTCGCCATACCGATCCTGCACGCGGTCAACAACAGTCGGCTCTACGCGTTCGCCGCCATTTGCAAACATCGCGTAGGCGGCAACCATGCGAAACAGCGTGGTTTCTTCGGACCCAAGTGCTGCCGCAAGATAGGGGTTCATATTGTCATAAACACCAAAGCGTTCGGCGTAATCGGCGATGACATCCATCCCGACTTGTTGGGCCAAACGCACGGTCATGACGTTACGCGATTGTTCGATCCCTGTGCGCAGCGGAGTTGGTCCATAAAACTCGTTCGAAGCGTTCATCGGACGCCAGATTTCACCACCGGCGCGCACCTCGATCGGGGCATCCACAACGATGGTCGCGGGGGTATAGCCACTGTCCAGTGCTGCCGCATAGACAAACGGTTTGAACGACGATCCGGGCTGGCGGTAGGCTTGCGTGGCGCGGTTCAATTCGGAATGCTGGAATGAAAATCCGCCCTGCATAGCAATCACGCGGCCCGTGTTCACGTCCATCGCCATAAAGCCGCCCTCTACTTCGGGGATTTGGCGCAGACTCCAGCGGATAAAGCTGCCGTCGCTGTCGGCTGTCATCTTGCGCACATGCACGACATCGCCGACGGCGAAATTATCGACAAAGCTGCCGCGCATCCATTCGATGTCATTGCGCGGCACCACCTGATCAGGTTCATCCGCACCGATGTCTTCGATGCCAAGGCGCATCTCACGATCACCGACCTCAAGCACGACGGCAGGATACCACTGATTTTCAAGCGCGATATCACGTGCCACGCGCGCAGCGCTCAGGGCCGCGCGCCAGCTTTCTTCGCGCGCCAGTTCCTCGGTTGGGATGGTCAGGCCTGTGCCACGCCAAACGCCAAGCCCGCGATCAAACTGCTCTAGTGCTGCGCGCAGCGCTTGGCTGGCGACTTTTTGCATTTCCTCGTCCACGGTAGCGCGGATCGAATAACCGGCGGTGGTGAAATAATCTGCCTCAACGCCCAACTCACTGACAATCTGACGACGCACCTGATCGGTAAAGTAATCACGCGGCGGTACTGAACTGCGGAAACTGGGGAAATCACCGCCCTGCACAGTGCGCAGCGGATCGGCCAATGCTTCGGCCAATTCGGCGTCATTGATATAGCCGTTCTCGTACATTTCCTGCAGGATAAACGCCCGGCGCTCCAAAGCGGCCGCGCGCTGGCGCACAGGGTGATAGCTATAGGGCGCTTTGGGATGCACAGCCAAAAACGCGGCTTCTGCGATTGTCAGCTCTGCCAAGGGTTTGTTGAAATAGCTTTGCGCGGCGGCTGTTACACCGTAGCTGCGCACGCCAAGGTCAATTTCGTTCAGATAAAGCTCAAGAATACGCTCCTTGGGCATGGATTCTTCGATCCGCGCGGCCAGAATAATCTCTTGAATTTTGCGTTCCGCAGTGCGCGAGCCGTCCAGCAGGAAGTTTTTCATCACCTGCTGCGTGATCGTTGACGCCCCCCGCAAGTCGCGCCCACCCGACAGAATCGCATCGTAAAACGCGCCCGCCATGCCGCGCACATCATATCCCGCGTGGTTATAGAAATTTTTATCTTCTGCGGAAATGAACGCCTGTTTGACGATATCTGGAATTTCCTCGGCGGGGGTGAAAAGACGCCGCTCGGTGGCGAATTCATCAATGATCGCGCCTTCGCTGGAATAAATCCGGCTGATCGTTTTAGGGGTATAATTCGCCAGAACCTCGTATGTGGGCAAGTCACGACCATACATGTAGAAAATCGCACCAAGCGTCAGGGCGCCCATGGCAATGCCGAGGGTAAGCATCGAAAAGATACCGCCCAGAAAAGACAAGATAAAGCGTAGCACGCGTGCGCCCCCATAATTGTTCCCCGCTTATATGGCCAAGCGGGGGAATCGTCAAAAGCGCAAAGCACCATATCGGCCATTAAGTGCCAGTTACGCGGACACATCTGCGTGCGTGCTTGCCAATTGTGCGCCTTGGCTCAAACTTCATGGCCATTACATCCGAAGATGTCATCCCCACCTATACCCGCGTCGCCCCGCAATGGGACCGGCCGCGCAGTCGCGCGCTATTTGAAAAACGCTGGCTGGACCGGGTGTTGGACTACACGTCGCGGCACGGCAAACGGCGGCGAATTCTTGATCTGGGTTCCGGGTCGGGGCAACCCATCGCCAGTTACCTGATGGAACGGGGCGCTGCGGTTACGGGGTTGAACGCGGCCATGCCGATGGTCGATTTGTTCGCCGCAAAACCTGCCGCGTGCCACAGTGCACCACGATGGCATGCGCGGTCCTAGCCTTGGGGTGCCCTTTGATACGATCCTCGCATGGGACAGCGTTTTCCACCTGTCACAGGGCGATCAGCGGGCGATGTTTGCGACCTTTTCCGCCCATGCCGCCCCGCGTGCCGCGTTGATGTTCACCAGTGGCGACACCGCAGGCCACGTCATCAGACAGGTCGGCGGCGAACCGGTATATCATGCCAGCCTTGCGCGCGAGGACTATCAAGCCTGTCTCGCAAAGCACGGATTCGACGTTATAAAACACGTAGCGAATGATCCGACCTGCGGCGGACATACAATCTGGCTTGCGCGTTTCAGCGGGCGTTACTGGCGCACCAACGGATCAAGGGCAGTTTCGGCTGCGGCCCAGCGTTGCACGGCCAAGACGATGCCTTCGACCAGACTGGCGCGCCCCTGTGGCGTGACAAGGTTGGCGCGGTCGTTTTCATTAGACAAAAACCCGACTTCGATTAGCACCGACGGGAAATCAGCCGCATTCAGCACCGCTAGAACCGCCTCGCGGCGCGGGCGGGAATTCAGGTTTGCATTCGCATCCCGCAGCCCTGTCACCAGCGCCTGCGCCAGCCGTTCGCCTTTGGGGGCAGTTTCAAGGCGGGCTAAATCCATTAGAACGGTTGCGACAGTGTCGTCCTGCCCGCTCAGGTCCAGCCCTGCCAAAAGATCGGCGCGGTCATGGCGTTCGGCCATGCGCTGTGAGGCGTCGCCTTCGGCTTCGTCGGTCAACGTATAGATCGACGCGCCCGAGGCATCGTCGGTTTCAAGTGCATCCGCATGCAGCGAGATAAATGCATCTGCGCGGGCCAAACGCGCCATCGTGATACGTTCTTCAATGGGGACGAATATATCGCTGTTACGGGTTAGCACGACCTGCACGCCGCCTGCCCGCACCAGCCCCTCGCTGACCTCGCGGGCCAATTGCAGCATCAAATCGGCCTCTTGCAGCCCATCGCGTTCTGCACCGGGATCAATGCCGCCATGGCCGGGATCAATTACGATCGTCAGCACACCATCATCAACGGGCGGCGCGACCTGTTGCGTTGGATCGGACGCCATCAGGAAATCCCAATCAGGATCTGTGGGCGCACCCGACAGCGCGGCATAGGTTTCGGCGTTGGTACTTTCCAGCGCGACGGTCAGCAACGCGGTCCCGCTTATTTCATCCACGGCCATGCCCGCAGCGCGTACCCGCAACGCCACATCCAGATCCAGCACCATGCGCGACCAGCCTGGACGCAGCGCCCCGAACCGCAGATCGCTGACTTTATCAGCATTCAGCAATGCTGTACGCGACGCACCGCGCCAATCTACCTCGCGAAAATCAAGCACGAGACGACGCGGATTATCCAGCGTGAACACGCGGTACGGCACAGGTTGCGACAGATAGAGATCAACCTGAACCCCGCCCCACGTGTCGCGCACTTGGCTTTGGGCCACCTCCAACCGCGCAAGGCCGGAAAAGTCCTGCGCAATAGAAGGCAACGCCAGCGTAGCCGCCAGCCAAAGGGTGAAAATTGGAGATACCAGTCGCGCCTGCATAGGGTTTGTTACCTGCTTTTTCCCGATGCTATCACGCCTGCGCACGCGCCGCCATAAACTGCTGCAACTGCGCCATCCCGTCGCGCATATCCGCCGAGGACCGTGCATAGGAAAACCGCAACCAGCGGTGGCCGCGCAGGGGGTCGAAATCAAGGCCCGGTGTCACCGCAACCCCGGCAACATCCAGAATCTCCGCAGCAAAGGCGCGGGCATCGTCCGTGTAGTCGCTGACATCCACATAGACATAAAACGCCCCATCCGGCGGGGCAAAACGATGAAAGCCAGCCGCGCGCAAACCGTCCATGACGATTTGACGGTTCTGTGCATAGACAGCCAGATAGCCATCCAGTTCGGGCGTGCATTCCATCGCGCCAAGGGCAAGTTCCTGACCTGCGTGCGGGGCACAGATGAACATGTTTTGGGCTAGCCGCTCAACGATGCGCACATGGTCTTGGGGAACCACCATCCAGCCGACCCGCCAGCCAGTCATGCTGAAATACTTGGAGAACGAGTTGATCACATAAACCTCGTCCGTCACTTCAAGGGCGCTGACGGCTTTGGCCTCATATTCGATCCCGTGATAAATTTCGTCAGAGATAAACGCCGCGCCGCGCGCGTTGCATGCATCCGACAGCGCTATGATCTCGTCGCGCCCTAGCATCGTGCCGGACGGATTGGCGGGGGACGCGACGATCAGCCCGTCCAAATCATGCGCCGCCACATCCGCCGCGACAGGCTGTAATCGATTTTCCATCGTGGTCGGAATCCCCACAGGCGTCAGCGACAGCGCGCGCAATATCTGGCGATAGGACGGATAGCACGGCTCGCCCAGACCGACACGCGCGCCCACATCAAACAACGCCGTGAACGCCAATAGAAACGCCCCCGACGCGCCGCTGGTTATGATCACGCGGTCAGGGTTCAGATCGACGTTATACCAGTCACCATATTGGCGCGCGATACGGGCGCGCAATTCTGGCATGCCCAATCCAACAGTATAGCCAAGCGGCTGCGCCTCCATTTGCGCGGCAAGTCGCGCGCACGCGCCAGCAGGTGCACCAGTGCCCGGCTGGCCGACTTCCATATGGATAATATGACGCCCCGCTGCCTCGGCGGCGCGAGCGGCTTCCATAACATCCATCACAATGAAGGGATCGACTACCCCACGGGTTGAGTTTTTCATGCTCTGCCCTCTATCCTTGGTGGGCCGGGCCCGTTCAAACATGGCCCGGCTATTTGCGCCTGTGTGCCCTGCCCGAACTGGACCCGTCAATGCACCTTTTTCCGCTCCGCCTTTGGCTGGTCGCCCTTGTGATCAGTTTTGCCGTAGCGCAGCCTGCGCGCGCCGTGTCGCTGATCCGTGACGCCGAAATTGAGAACGCACTTGCGGAACTATCTGCACCAATCTTGCGCGCGGCGGGCCTGTCACCACAGCAGGTGCGCATACTGGTTGTGGATGATCGCAGCCTGAACGCCTTTGTCATCAACGGAACGGCGATATTTATCCATACCGGCCTTTTGCTGAAACTTGAAAGCGCCGCACAATTGCAATCCGTCATCGCCCACGAGGCGGCGCATATATCCAATGGCCACATTACACGGCGTCTGACCAACATCCGCGGCGCACGCAATACGGCGGCCTTTGGGATGGTGCTAGCGGCTGCGGTCGCCATGTCGACAGGACGCGGCGATGCGGCCGCAGGAATTGCCGCGGGTGTTGCCGGGTCAAGCCAGCGCAATCTTTTTGCCCATACCCGCTCTGAGGAAAGCGCCGCCGATCAATCGGGCACCCGCTATATGCTGCGGGCCGGTGCCGATCCCGCCGCCGCCCTTGAGGTGCTTGAAATCTTTCGCGGCCAAGAGGCGCTTTCGGTTGGTCGCCAAGACCCGTATGCAAGCACGCATCCGTTAACCAATGACCGGATGCGCGCCTTGCGCGGGTTGGTCGCCGCCAATCCGGGGACACCCACCGACCAATCAACGGCGACATATTGGTTTGCGCGCGCGCAAGGCAAACTGTCGGCCTTTACCCAGAACCCCAGTTGGACCCTGGGCCGCACCAGCGACGACACCAGCGCGATTGCGCAGATGCGGCGCGCCGTGGCCTATCACCGCCAGCCCGATGCAGGCCGTGCGATCGCCACTATGGAGGCACTTCTGGCTGCCAATCCAAACGATGCCTATCTGCACGAACTGCTGGGACAAATTCTGCTGGAAAGCCGTCAGGCAGCGGCTGCGGTCGACGCTTACTGGCGCGCGGTCAATCTTGCGCCAAACGAACCGCTGATCCTTGGCGGCTACGGACGCGCGCTGCTAGCCGTTAATACTGCCGACAGCAACCGCCGCGCGGTCGAGGCATTGCAGCGCGCCCGTGATAGTGACCCGCTGGATGGGCGTATCCTTCGTGACCTTGGTCTTGCCTATTCGCGCGCCGGACAGAACGGTTTGGCATCGCTTGCCACGGCCGAACGCTATGCGCTTGCGGGCCGGATGGATGACGCCGCGTTACATGCAGCCCGTGCGGCCGATCAGCTCCCGCGCGGGTCCACCCCTTGGCAGCGCGCCCAAGATGTGCTCAGTGCTACACAAACCCGCTGACCGGAGACTTGTTTTGAAAAATATCCTTATCGCCCTCGCTTTGACGTTTAGCCTTGGCACCGCTGCTAGTGCATTCGACATGGGCGACATGTCCGACAGCGAACGCCAGACCTTTCGCGACGAAATTCGCACCTACCTGCTTGAAAACCCCGAAGTGCTGATGGAAGCAATCGGCGTATTGGAAGCCCGCGAACAAGACGAGCAAGTTGCCAATGACGTCGCTCTGGCACAAACCAACGCCGAGACCCTGTTCGAAGACGGACATTCGCTCGTTTGGGGCAACCCTGAGGGCGATATTACAATGGTAGAATTCATGGATTATCGCTGTAGCTTTTGTCGCCGCGCACATCCTGAAATCGCGGAACTCGTTGAAACAGATGGAAATATCCGCATCATCACGAAGGAATTTCCGATCCTTGGCGAACAATCCGTTCTTGCATCGCGCTTTGCTCTCGCGACAAAAATGATCGCCGGCGACGAGGCTTACAAAATGATCTCGGACGCGCTGATGACCATGCGATCAGACATGACCGAAGACAGCCTGAGCCGTCTGGCTGACGAGTTCGATCTTGACACAGGTGCCATCATGGGAGCGATGTCGAGCGACGACATCACCACTGTGCTTTCGGAAAATCGCCTACTGGGCCAGCGCTTGTTGATCACCGGCACGCCAACATTCGTGGTCGAAGACCAAATGCTGCGCGGCTATTTGCCATTGGCGCAAATGCAAGAAGTCGTTGCGCGCGTACGCGACGGAGGCTGACGCCTTAACAATGAACAGTGCTCTGGCCGGCTGAAACGATCCTTTCAGCCGGTTATTCAGCCGCAGCGGAAATTGCGTCCAGTTCAGCGGCGCGCTTTTCAACCTGTTCGACGATGTGTTCAACCATCTGGTCATTGCTAAGCTTGTGGCTTTGCTTGCCCGCCAAATAGACCATCCCAGCCCCCGCCCCACCGCCGGTAAATCCGACATCGGTCATCAGCGCTTCACCGGGGCCATTAACAACGCAGCCGATGATGCTCAGGCTCATCGGCGTTTTAATATGCTCAAGCCTCATCTCCAGCGCCTCGACGGTCTTGATCACGTCAAACCCTTGGCGCGCACAAGACGGGCAGGAAATAATGTTTACACCGCGATGGCGCAGCCCAAGTGATTTGAGGATTTCAAAGCCGACTTTAACTTCTTGGACGGGATCAGCAGACAGGCTGACGCGGATCGTGTCGCCTATCCCCATCCACAATAGATTGCCCAGCCCAATGGCAGATTTGATCGTCCCGCTGACCAACCCGCCCGCTTCGGTAATGCCAAGATGGATCGGCGCGTCTGTGGCCTCGGCTAGCTGCTGATAGGCGGCTGCCGACATGAACACATCAGACGCTTTCACGCTGATCTTGAAGTTGTGGAAATCGTTGTCTTGCAGAATACGGATATGCTCCAGCCCGCTTTCGACCATCGCATCCGGGCAAGGCTCACCATATTTTTCAAGCAGATGCTTTTCAAGGCTGCCCGCATTCACGCCAATGCGGATGGCGCAATTGTGATCGCGCGCAGCAGCAATGACCTCTTTCACACGGCGTTCATCGCCTATGTTTCCGGGGTTGATGCGTAGACAGGCAGCACCTGCCTCGGCGGCTTCAATCCCGCGCTTATAGTGGAAATGAATGTCGGCCACGATCGGCACCGGGCTTTCCGCGCAAATCTGTTTCAACGCCTTGCTGCTTGCCTCATCGGGCACAGACACACGCACGATATCAGCACCCGCATCTGCCGCAGCCTGCACCTGCGCAATCGTGCCCGCCACATCCGTTGTCAGCGTGTTGGTCATGGTTTGCACTGTAATAGGGGCATCGCCACCCACGGGCACATTGCCAACCATGATCTGGCGGCTTTTGCGACGGTAAATATTACGCCACGGACGAATGGGGTTCAGTGACATGTCAGCCTCTTGCGGTTACGCGTTAGGCCATACCTAAGTCGCCCCACGCCAAGGGGCAACGGGTTGCGACAAAACATGTGGTGAATAAGGCTACTGGCTGTCCAACTGCATTTCGGCAACGTTGACCACTGCGGCCAGATCGTTGTGCTCGGCGATATCGACGGCGGCATATGTCTCGGTCAGACTTGCGACCGAAAGGGCTACGTTTGAACTGACCGATCCGCTCGGGCCGACGGGACCATAATGGGTGCCATTTACCATGAAATACACTGCACCACTTTCGCCAATGCGCAGGGTGGCAGGGTCTTCGGTTTGCGGCACAGCGTAGGTATCACCGGCATTCATTATCGATTCAAAGATGACCGTGCCATCAGCCGAGCGCACACGTACCCACGCAGGGCGCACGGCAACAAGCTGCACACCGGGGGCCGCATCTTCGGTAACTTGCACACCCGCAACAATCACGTCTTGGGGGCTAATCACCGCCGGTTCAATACCTGCAACAAGCGTTTCGCTGTCCACATCCGCATAGGTGCCAATCGCTGACGGGTCGCGCGTGGCAATCGCGGCATCGCGCGCCTCCATCACTGGCACTTCAAGCGCCCGCGGGCGGTAAAGACGATCCAGAGCTTCGGCGGATGGCAGGGCAATATCTCCAACCTGATCCATCAGAGCAGACATCGACGGACCGTCGCCGCCCGTACCAGAGCCCGCAAGCGGGTCAATTTCTGCCACAACGGTTGGCGCATTTTCAACAGGTGCAAGTTGCACGCGTTGAACTTCTTGCAGCACGCTATAACCGCCATAGCCAAGGCCACCGATCAGGGCGAGCAGCACAAGCACCGAGCCAATCGCACCGGGTTCGACACGCGCAAACATTGCGTCAACGGCTGGCGTGAACGGGGTAGCCGGTGACGAGAACATATCTTTGTCAGTGCGGTTCAGGCGTTCTTCGCGGCTTGGCTTGACCGCTGATGCGTCTGACGACATCCCGTGAGCGGTGGCAAATCCGCTTTCGCGACAGAATGTATCAAAGGCCCAATCAGGGTCCATGTTCAGGTAGCGCGCATAAGAGCGCACATAGCCTGCAATAAATCCGGGTGTGTCAAATGCGGTGGGATCGGCGTTTTCGATCGCGGCAATGTAGGCTGCTTTGATTTTCAGCTCGCGTTGCACGTCCAGCAGGGACTTCCCCAGCGTCGCACGCTCACCACGCAGCAGGTCACCAAGACGCAAATCAAACGCGTCGAATCCTTTAGATTCAACTTCTTCAATCGCTTTATTGCGTCTGAAGGTTCTGCGGATCATGCTTCGGTCCCGTTTTACTGCCCCAATAGCTACTTATTCGAATCGTCCGAAAACAGCAACTTATTTAATATACCTAACATATAGTTAAAACTTATGCGCCAGCAGAAAAACGGCTAGCCAGCAAGCTCG
>CALAGN010000057.1 GCA_937891785.1 uncultured Octadecabacter sp. | reverse complement strand
TTTTTGTCACAAGGGCTGAAGCGGTGAGCCCATTAAAACGCCGCGAGATGATCCGCAAAGATAACACAAAACTGAGCCTGACGCGCCAGTGTAAGCTGCTCAAGATCTGCCGTTCGTCGATCTATTACACACCAGTTGGGGTGAATGCAGAGACGCTTAAACTGATGCATGAGATTGATAGGGTGTTCACCAAATACCCGTTCTTCGGAAGCCGCCAGATTGCGGCTTACCTTCCTCAGTCTGGCTTCTCAGCCGGACGACACCGTGTTCGTCGCCTGATGAACATCATGGGGTTGCAGGCCATCTACAAGGGGCCGAACACCAGCAAGAAGCACCCACAGCACCGCATTTATCCATACCTGCTGAGGAAGCTCGCAATCACGCGGCCCAATCATGTTTGGTGCAGCGACATTACTTACATCCCCGTCAAGAACGGCTTTCTGTATCTTGTCGCAATCATGGATTGGGCGACGCGTAAGGTGTTGTCCTGGCGGCTCTCAAATACGCTGGATGCCAGCTTTTGCGTTGAGGCGCTGGAGGAAGCCATCGCCAGATATGGAAAGCCGGAAATAATGAACACGGACCAGGGCAGCCAATATACGGGCACAGGCTGGATCACGACGCTGACAAAGGCTGAGATCAAAATCTCGATGGATGGCAGGGGACGATACCTCGACAATATCTTCATCGAACGGTTGTGGCGGTCGCTGAAGCAAGAGGCCGTTTACCTGCATGAAATTACCGACGGATTCCAAGCAAAACGGATCATTGATACCTGGATTGGGTTCTACAACTCAGAGCGCCCTCACACGGCCCTTGATAAGCGCACTCCGGACATCGCATACTTTGGCCACGCAGAGGTACGAAAAGCGGCATGAACACACACCAGATGCATCTTAGCCAAGCCGCGAAACTGTCCTAAAAAGCAGGACCACTTCAATCTAATAGATAATGCTGACTGTCGCTCCGCCATAAATACCTAACAAAATCCCTTTTTTATGGCTATATTGATGATTTGGCGCGGTATGACCAACACTCCAGCCAACATTATTTGCCCCTTTCGCGCGCTCGCGGTGTTCACTTATCTTGCATTTGAATATGTTAGCCAACGTCTCGCACGGATCGCATGAACGCGCGTATCATTGGAACATCACGACGCATTTTTAGGATAACAAGGGTTTCGACCATTTCCATTTTAAGACCGGTAATCTTGATAGGCTGCAAGCGCTCATCGTGATTATGTTCTGCTTGCGAGATAAAGCCGATACCTGCCCCAGACGCCACGATTTCGCGCATCGCTTCGCGACCATCCACTTCGATGACGGGTTTAATCGGGACATTCATTTTCTGCGCAGCCTCCTCAAGGTTCGCGCGCGTACGCGATCCCGTTTCCCGAAAAACCAAAGGCCATTTGGGCAGGTCTTCAAAGGCTATTTCGGTGCGCCCGTTCGGCAGATAGTTCTTGGCAGAAATGGCAATAATTGGGGCCCGCCCAATATCAAGTGCAGTGACGTCAGATGCCGGCTCCATATTACCAACGACACCGATTTCGGCATCATAATTGCGCAATCGGGTCAGGACCTCTTTGGTATTGCCGGTTTTGATCGACACAAAAACCTTGGGATTGTTTTGGCGAAAATGGCTGATTGCATCAGTCACATGCAATGCTGAGTCAGCAACAATTCGCAGCAAGCCGGTCATGGCAGAACTCGAGTGATCGAGGTACTCGCCAATGCTTTCTTCAATTTCGAAGAATTGCTTGGTCATTCGAAACAGGCCTTCGCCTGCTTCAGTCAAATAGACGTTTCGCTTCTCACGCCGGAAAAGAAGAGTGTCATGGGCCTGCTCCAGTCGTTTGACCTGATCTGAAAGTGCTGGCTGTGTTTGGTTCAATCTATCCGCTGCACGCGAAAACCCACCGTGGAGGGCAACGTTATGAAAGGCACGAAGTTGCGTATATCTCATGTTGGAAAGCCATCACCAAAATTTATACTTAAGGTATAACTATAATACTTTGTCGGCGTCTAACGCTCAAGCTGCAAGAGGCCCACCAATTGCGCATGTAGCTCCGGCGTCGCGGCACTGATGATCGGGCCTTCGTAGGTCAGGTCAGGCTTTTGTCCTGTCCACGTCGTCATGATCCCCCCTGCCCCTTCGACGACCGGCCCAAGAGCAAGGAAATCGTAGGGCTTCAGGTCGTAGTCGACCACTGCATCGACATGCCCCGCTGCAAGAAGCGCGTGTGGATAGCAATCATAGGCAAACCGCCGCGTTTGACCGCTTTGCATTAGGTTTGCAAAAACCGTGGGGTGAGCGTCGTAGATTTTCTCTCCCTCGTTCACATAAAGGACGGCTTCAGCCAGGTTTGTCTGTGTGGAAACGTGGATTTCAGCGCCATTGCATGTTGCCGCAGCTCCCTTAATCCCGCAATAAATTTCATCTAAGGCCGGCATGCAAATAATACCAAGCTGCGGGTCGCCCGCCTCAAGATACCCCAAAAGAAATCCAAAGAGTGGGTGGCCGGACAAAAAAGACCGCGTTCCGTCAATTGGGTCGATGACCCACAATTTATCCTGATCGGATCCGTCGATGCCGTATTCTTCGCCCAGAATGCTGTGATCAGGATATTTTTCCAAGATGGCGGCGCGTATCTGTCTTTCGATGCTCTGATCCGCAAAAGTTACTGGGCTTTGGTCTTGCTTGAACGAGACCTCGACAGGTTTGCGAAAGAAGTCTTTGGCCAACTTGGCTGCGAGTTCAGCAAAATGATGACCGTCTTCAAGCAATGTTGCGGCGTCCATGAATTTTCCATCCTTTTTGGTCTGCCCCTTGGCCAACAGGCGTAAGTGAGTGTCGGCCAAGTCGATACGCGTTCAAGGGTAAATGAGCTTCATACGTCTTGCTCGCCAAACGTCGTGTGTGTCTACTTTTGTTTATATGTCTTTTTGTGTGATTCAAACCCATGCATTTGCTTTTGTGCCATTCACACACTGCGACGCAGTTCACGTGGACGACATGAAGTATCGCCCGTAGACGTTCAGATTTCTTAGCGCGTTCGACCTATCAGTAAAATCTATTAAAAGATAAGTTTTGTGGATTTTACATATGCGAACTGCTAGTCTAAATTTACGGCAAATACCCCAAGCGGTGAAGTGCTCACATGACAAATTTCCCCATCCCGAAACCTAGGCTCGGCGAACCTTACCTTTTGACGCCGGGGCCGCTTACGACCTCATACGAAGTGAAAGAAGCCATGTTGCGCGATTGGGGCAGCTGGGATGCTGACTTTCGCGCCATGACCCGGGATATGCGCTCCCGATTGCTTGACCTGATTGGGCCCGGTTCTGACGCGTATGATTGTGTGCCAATACAGGGTTCAGGGTCTTATTGCGTCGAAGCGATGTTGGGGTCCTTCGTACCCAAAGACGGCAAAGTTCTGGTGCTGGCAAATGGGGCCTATGGCTTGCGGGCTGCGGCAACTTTGAAATGTATCGGGCGGGACTACCATCTGTTGGACAAGGGCGACTATCTGCCGCCGCGCGGTAGTGAAGTTACAGAAATTCTTAGTCAGGACGCGGCAATCAGCCATGTCTTGATCATCCATTGTGAAACAAGCTCGGGTATTTTGAACCCTGTGCAAGAGTTGGCCGATGCCACCCACGCAGCAGGTCGCAAGGTGTTGATCGACAGCATGTCAGCCTTTGGTGCCGTCCCGCTTGAGGCCGAAACCGTAAAGTATGCAGCGATGGTGTCTTCAGCAAACAAATGCATCGAAGGTGTTCCGGGCTTTGGTTTTGTAATCGCCCGAAAGGATGAACTTGTCGCGGCTAAGGGCAACAGCCATTCCCTATCACTTGACGTCGAGGCCCAATGGTCCGTAATGGAAAAAACTGGCCAGTGGCGATTTACACCGCCAACCCATGTTGTGGCAGCCTTTATCGAAGCGCTTAAGGGGCACAAAGCAGAAGGCGGTGTTGCTGGTCGCGGCGGACGCTATTATCGCAACCGCGATACAATGGTGTCCGGCATGCGCGAGCTGGGGTTTGAAACCCTTCTGGATGATCGCTGGCTTTCCCCGATCATCGTGACTTTCTTCTGCCCTGCTGATCCGAAGTTCTCGTTTGATGGCTTTTACGAGGCGATGAAAGAAAAGGGGTTTATTATCTACCCGGGCAAATTAACTGTGGTTGATAGTTTCCGTGTCGGATGTATTGGCCAGATGGACGAACACGTCATGCATGAGGTGGTCAAAGCGGCCGGCGATGCATTGACCCACATGGGTGTTGAATCGGCGGTACCACCCGCCGCCGCACTTAAAGAACGCAAAAAACTTGCTGCTTAAGCAATAAAGGAACGAAAATGACCATCTCTTCTCCCGTTGTTGCGAATGATCGCACATATCCCGTCCCCAAAACCTGCGCGATTGCTATCTGTCTTGACGGGTGCGAGCCCGAGTATCTGACAAAGGCGATTGCCGATGGACTGATGCCAACGCTGAAGCGCATGCGCGAAACTGGCACGGACCGCTTGGCGCATTCCGTCATTCCGTCTTTCACCAACCCGAACAATCTGTCTATCGCGACAGGGCGCCCGCCGATCGTGCATGGCATCTGCGGCAACTACTTGTATGAGCCAGAGACCGGCGAAGAAGTCATGATGAACGACGTGCGGTTCCTGCGCGCGCCAACTGTTTTCTCAAAGTTCTATGATGCAGGGGCACGGGTCGCGATTGTCACTGCCAAAGACAAATTGCGTGCCTTGTTGGGCGCTGGTCTGAAATTTGACGAAGACCGCGCAGTTTGCTTCTCGGCTGAAAAATCTGACACCTCCACCAAAGACATCCACGGACAAGACGCCGCGAGCAAATGGCTGGGAATGGCCCAGCCAGAGGTCTACTCGGCCGAGCTGTCAGAATTTGTTTTTGCCGCTGGTGTAAAACTGCTGAAAGAGTGGAACCCGGACATCATGTACCTGACCACAACCGACTATGTGCAGCACAAATATGCCCCTGACGACGCGCAAGCCAAATCGTTTTACGAAATGTTCGACAAATACCTGACTGAGTTGGACGCCATGGGTGCAGCCATCGTTGTGACGGCGGACCACGGCATGAAACCAAAGCACGACGCAAATGGCGACCCAGCTGTCATATACGTTCAGGATTTGTTGGACGAATGGCTTGGTGTAGCTGCTGCGCGAGTCATCCTTCCGATTACCGACCCATATGTCGTGCATCACGGTGCGCTTGGCGGGTTTGGCACTGCGTATCTGCCTGCAGGCGCGGACCGTGCTGATATCATCGCGCGACTGGCCGCCAGAGAAGAACTCCTCGAGGTCGTCACCAAAGAAGAAGCCGTCGAGCGCTTTGAACTTCCTGCGGATCGTATTGGCGATATCGTCATG
This sequence comes from uncultured Octadecabacter sp., assembly GCA_937891785.1. GTDB lineage: Bacteria > Pseudomonadota > Alphaproteobacteria > Rhodobacterales > Rhodobacteraceae > SW4. The sequence goes on along the minus strand of CALAGN010000057.1, from coordinate 13,807 downwards.
ATCTCGACAGAAAACATGACAATCGGTACATCTGAAAGCCGTCATGATTTGGCGGCGCTCAATGAACCCCTGCGCAGCCATGGCGGCCTGACAGAACAAGAGGTGCCTTTCATCGTAAACCGCGTGATTGATTTGCCAAGCAAACCCGTCCTGCGTAACTTCGATGCGTTCTTTTACGCAACAACCGCTGCGGCACTTTAAAATGAAAGCGCACTAAATGACAAAGATTGAAATTCGTAACGAGGGTATGCGTATCGGCGGCGAGGTAGTCTTTACCGACAACGTCATCGAGGTGCTTTACCCTTATACAGACGAAGTCGTGGGCACTGTTCCTGCGGGCACAGCGGAACACGCACGCAAAGCGTTCGAAATTGCTGCAAACTACAAGTCCAAACTGACACGCTATGAGCGCAGCGAAATCCTGAAGAAAGCGGGGCGGCTCATCGGTGAGAAGCGTGAAGACCTCGCCAAATGGCTGACGCTTGAGCTTGGGATTTGTCACCAGCATGCGATTTATGAGACCAAGCGCGCGCAAGACGTTTACGATTTTGCGGCGGCGCAGGTCTTGAACGATGACGGTGAAATTTTCTCGTGCGATCTGACCCACAACGGCAAAGCCCGCAAAATTTTCACCAAACGCGAGCCAGTCAAAGCCATCTCGGCGATCACGCCGTTTAATCATCCGCTGAACATGGTCAGCCACAAAATTGCGCCATCAATTGCCACCAACAATTGCATGGTCTGCAAGCCGGCCGAACTCACGCCGCTGACCTGCCTTGCGCTGGCAGATATTCTGTACGAAGCCGGCCTTCCCCCTGAGATGTTTCAGGTGGTCACGGGCCTGCCGCAGGATATCGGCGACGAGATGATCACAAACGAAAACATCGACATCATTACATTCACTGGTGGTGTTCCTGTCGGCAAGATTATCGCGGACAAGGCCGGTTATAAACGTCAGGCGCTTGAACTGGGTGGAAATGATCCGCTGATCATTTGTAACGATCTGTCAGATGCCGATCTGGAAAAAGCAGCGACCATCGCTGTCGCGGGTGCGACTGGTAACTCCGGTCAGCGCTGCACCGCGATCAAACGCATTTTGGTGCAAGAAAGCGTCGCCGATAAATTCGTGCAGCTGGTTTTGGAGAAAGCCAAGAAGATCAAGTTTGGTGACCCGCAAGACCCGGCGACCGAACTTGGCTGCGTGATCCACTCAAAGGCGGCCGAACTGTTTGAGAACCGCGTGCTGGACGCGGAAAAGCAAGGCGCAAAGATCTTGTATCACCCTGGCCGTCGGGGCGCGTTGTTGCCGCCTATTGTTGTCGACTATGTGCCACACGAATGCGAATTGGTAATGGAAGAGACCTTTGGTCCCATCATCCCGATCGTGCGGGTGCCCGACAATGACGAAGAGGTTATGGCGATCTCTAACTCGACGAATTTCGGCCTGTCGTCCGGTGTTTGTACCAACGATCTGAACCGCGCAATTGCATATATCAACGGCCTGGATGTCGGAACCTGCAATATCTGGGAACAGCCCGGTTACCGCATTGAAACGTCCCCCTTCGGTGGGATCAAAGACAGCGGCAATGGCGTAAAAGAAGGCGTAACCGAAGCGATGAAATTCTTCACGAACGTCAAAACTTACTCATTACCTTGGGTCGAATAAAAATAGATTTCTCCCCTAATGGCGGAGCCACATGGCTCCGCCCTTTTTTATCAATCAGAATGACTGGCTGTCTTTCTGACGCACGGGATGCAGCTCAATGAGCACCGGACTCATTTCCATCGTCCTATTTGCAGCCCTTCTACATGCGACGTGGAACGCGCTGGTCAAAGGGTCGCGCGACCGTGCTGCAGCACTTGCTTACATCTCGATGGGGCACGTCATCCCTGGTGCGATCCTGATTGCGTTTTTGCCGATGGTGGCACCAGAAGCATGGCCATATATCATTGCTTCTACCGTCATTCATTGGGGCTACTATTACGCCTTGAATGTGTCCTACCGTCTGGGTGATCTCTCACTGATCTATCCAATTGCGCGCGGGCTTGCGCCGGTTCTTATTGCTTTGGGCGCGCAGTATTGGGCCTCTGAAATGCTGCCGGTGCAGGCGTGGGTCGGTATCATCGTGGTCTCGTTCGGCATCTTGGTACTTGCGTTCAAGCAAACAAACACGTCTTCGCGCCCCATTGTCGCCGCGGTCGTCACTTCATTGTTCATCGCGGCATATTCGATCGTTGACGGGATCGGAATTCGTGTTTCGGGAAGCCCAGTTTCCTATATCGGCTGGCTGTTCGTCGCCGAAGTATTTGTGCCGCTCTTTGTCTTGCTGCGTTTTCCCAAACGTTTGATCAACTTTGGGAGGCGCACATCAATACTGGCCCTCGCAGGTGGCATCATGTCCGGGTTGGCATATGGGTTGGTGCTTTATGCAAAAACACTGGCGCCACTAGGCGTGGTGTCGGCACTCCGCGAAACCTCTGTCATATTTGCGGCCCTAATCGGCGTCTTCGTGATGGGGGAACGCCCTATCAAAAGGCGTGTCCTTGCCGCCGCAGTCGTCGCAGTCGGCATCATCATTCTTTTGCAATAGCACCCTAGCCCACAAAAACACATATTTCCACATAGAAACTCTGGACAATTCGGCCCAAAACCAGTCAATTGGCGTCAGAGGATTCATTATGGCCCACACTGAAAATCATGCGACGCATAGAGAAGTCGAACTTCTTGAAACACTAAGATCTCAGGGTGGTTCAGCACGTACATCCCATCTCGCAGATGTCTTGGGCGTCAGTGAAGAAACCATACGCAGAACTGTCAAGGCACTGGCAAAAGCCGGAATGGTGCGGCGCGTGCACGGCGGTGTCTACCTTTCCAACACTGAGGCGCTTGACCCTATTGGGTCTCGATTGAAAAAGCGGACAAAAGCCAAAGTGCAAATTGCGGCGGCGGCAGCCAGTATGATACCTAGTGGGTCGTGTGTGTTTCTGGACGTTGGAAGCACGACCGCCCATGTTGCGACCGGTCTAAAATCCCACAGAGACCTCACTATTGTCACAAACGGAATTCACGCAGCACAAGCCCTGGTCGATAACAATGACAATCAGGTCTTCTTGGCCGGTGGAGCGTTCCATCATGTTATGGATGGGACCTTCGGATCCGAAACCATAGCATTTGTTGAAAGATTTAATATCGACGTGGCCGTCATCAGCATCGACGGGTTTGACTCTGAAACCGGATTCTTGCTGTCTAATGCTGCCGAAGCGGCTTTGGCCCGTTTCGTGACGCAACGCGCAAAGCGCGTACTTGTTGTGACCGATGTCACTAAGTTCGGGCAATCCGCACCGCTGATTGCTTGCAAACCAACAGATGTCACGGCGGTTCTTATCGACAAGTTGCCGGATAGCGTTTTTCATCGAAAGCTCATTGAATGGGAAATCGAAGTCGTCGTCGTTCCAGACACGAAAATTGAAAAATCCCGATGATTATTGTCTCATTTTTGTTAGAGCTTTTTGGCGCGACAATGTTGCTGCTGTTTGCGGTCCGCATGGTTCGCACAGGCATTGAACGCGCCTTGGGGGCATCTTTTCAACGGCAGTTAACCCGTCACAAACATCCCGCCGGTTTGGCCATCGTCGGCGTGTTCCTTGCGATCGTTCTGCAAAGTTCGGCTGCGGTAACACTTCTTGTGTCAGGCTTTGCGGGGACTGGTTCACTTGCGTTTGCACAGTCCATGGCCGTTGTCCTTGGCGGCGATCTCGGCTCTGCACTATTGATCCAAATTCTGTCTTTGAACCTCAGCTGGCTCGCGCCCGCACTTCTGACTTTTGGGGGTATCTTATTCCTCAAGACCGAACAGAAACGGCTGAAACAGGGTGGTCGCATCATCTTAGGTGTGGCTTTAATCCTGATTTCATTAGGTTTTCTGCGTGACGCTATCGAACCGATCCGCGAAAGTTCTCTGTTGCCTGCAATTTCGGGCTATCTTGAACGTGACTTTCTGACCGCCTTCATGGTGGGTGCTGGAATGGCATTTGTGATGCACTCGTCGGTGGCGACGATCTTGATGGTTGTCGCTATCGTCAGTGTCGGTGCCCTGCCCTTTTCGGTCGGTGTATCCCTTTTGCTTGGTGCGAACATGGGTTCCGCTTTGATACCTGTCTGGCTGTCACGGGGGATGGAACCGCTCGCGCAACGCATCCCGTTTGCGAATTTGATCCTTCGCGGGGTCGCGGCGGTCGTGGCACTGCTTGTCATCAACCTGACGGCCATCACCATCATTCCACCATCTTGGAGTGATGCGCAAAGTCTTATCCTGGTACACATTGGGTTCAATGGATTGTTGTTATTGTTCCTCCCCTTTCTGTCGGTGTTGGAACGCCCTGTTTCGATGATGCTCCCGACCCCAGAAGAAGACGTCAAAGCCGTTCCAATTCAAAATCAAACGGTTCTGAACGACATCGGTGAGGCCAACCCAACTCTTGCGCTCGCATCATTGCGCCACGAAGTGCTGCGCATGGCCGGTCTTGTACGTGACATGCTTTCCCCTGTTATGGGGCTCTATAAAAAGTTTGATGCGGCGCTACTTTTTCACATTCAGGCGCAGGACCTTTTCGTAAACGAAGCTTTGGATATGGTGCGAAAATATGCATCCAGCATGCCGCATGATGACATGAGCAAAGACCAACTCAAAGAGATGCGCGAACTGATGGACTATGCCATCGCCCTAGAAGCGGCGGGTGACATCATCGTGAAACGGCTGCTGCCTTTGGCGAAGGAAAAATCTCAAAAAGGCATAAAGCTAAGTGCGGTCGGGTTTTCCGAACTGCTAGCGATAAATGATCAGGTTGAGGTAAACCTCAAGACCGCGACCAATGTGCTCATCTCGTCTGATTTGATGGCGGCCCGTCTTCTGTTGGAAGAAAAGACTGAAATGGCCCGCATGGAACGTTCCAGCCGCAAGAAGCATCTGCGTCGACTGTCAGATGGCGATGCTGACAGCGCAAAGTCGAGCGACATCCACTTGGAAACGGCCTATACGCTTAAGGAATTCAACTCTTGGATCATAAGCGTCGCCCACCCAATCTTGGTCCGCGAAGGGCAGCTTTTGTCGTCTCGGCTTGTTGAATAAGGATCAGATTTCAGCAAATTGCCTTGCAACGTTGGGTCTTCTACACCCACGGGCCTGACGGGAAGATCAAAGAGCCGCTGTTTCGAACAGTTCTTTCCAGCGATGGCACGACACAGAATGTCCCTCTTCACAGGTTTCCAGCTTGGGAACTTCGCTTTTGCAGATATCGGCAGCATGGGGGCACCGCGTGTGGAACGTGCAACCGGATGGCTGGTTGGTCGGCGACGGGATTTCGCCCTGCAGTCGTTGGGCTGAATCCTCTGCATCCGGATCCAGCGATGGGATCGCTGAAAACAAGGCTTTGGTATAGGGGTGGCGCGTGTTGTTGAACAAATCCTTGGTCGGTGCGCTTTCGACAATTCGGCCAAGGTACATCACCGCGACGTGGTCACAGGTATGCGCCACGACCGACAGGTCATGGCTGATGAAAAGAAACGTTAACCCCATATCGACCTGAATGGATTTCAAAAGGTTCAGAACATCGGCTTGAATTGAGACATCCAAAGCCGCGACGCTTTCGTCTGCCACAATGAACTGCGGCTTTGACACCAAAGCCCGAGCAATGGAAATACGCTGCCGCTGACCGCCCGAAAAGGCGTGCGGAAAGCGGCGCAGGTGTTCGAGATTCAAACGACATTTGGCTGCAATTTCACGCACGACCTTGTCGGTTTCTTCGCGCCCAGATGTCAGCCCCATCACCTCAAGTGGTTCAGCAATGATATCACGCACCGTCATTCGCGGCGACAAAGCCGCATAAGGATCCTGAAAGATCAGTTGGGCACGCTTGCGATAATCCTTGAGTTCTGCCGCCGTCATTTTTGCAATATCATACCGGACGTCGCCGTCGTCATAGACCGCGCTGCCTCTGGCGATTTTCGTGGCATTTAACAATGCGCGTCCCAAGGTGGTTTTGCCTGACCCGCTCTCACCGACGACCCCAAAGAACGACCCCCTAGGGATATCAATTGATATTCCATCAACCGCTTTCAGGATTTTAGATTTGAAGAGCCCGCCCCCGATGTTAAATTCGACGGCTAGGTCTTTGGTTGAAATAAGACTGTCAGTCATCCCTAAGCCTCCGTTGCATAAAGATGACAGGCCACGGCGTGATCTGGATTTATTTCGCGCCACTCAGGGATGTCGACACTGCAGGTTTCACCAACAACTTTTCCACATCTGGTGTTGAACACACAGCCCGAAGGTCGCTCAAGAGGCGACGGAATATCTCCAGGAATGGGAACCAATGGCGATTCAAGATCATCCATTTTGGGCAATGCATCCAGCAAGCCTTGGGTGTAGGGATGTGCCGGATTGCGAATAACATCACGTACCGGACCTTTTTCAATCATCCGGCCCAAATACATAACAGCCACTTTGTCAGCGGTCTGGGCAATTACCCCAAGATCATGAGTGATAAAGATGATCCCCATCATGAACTCGTTCACCAATTCGCGCATCAAGTCGATAACCTGCGCCTGAATTGTGACATCCAAAGCCGTTGTTGGTTCATCAGCAATCAAAAGTTTGGGCTTGGTGGACAGCGCCATCGCAATCATCGCTCGCTGCCGCATACCGCCTGACAGCTCAAAGGCGTATTGGTCAAACCGGCTGGACGCATCGGAAATACCGACGCGGTCCAACATTTCAATCGACAGTTCCTTGCACTGGGCCTTTGACATGTCCGTGTGCAACAACAGCTGCTCGACCATTTGTTTCCCAATGGAAATGGCCGGTGCAAAGCTTGCCATCGGCTCTTGGAAAATCATCGAAATCGCGCCGCCTCGTACAACGTTGCGCTGCTTTTGGGAGGTGAGTTTGAGCACATCCAGCGATACATCTTCAGTGTTCAGCAGAATTTTGCTTTCGGGCGCATAGATCGCATTCCCGGCATTCAGATACATCAACGATTTCGCTGTCACCGACTTACCTGATCCACTTTCACCGACCAGCCCCATGACTTCCCCGGGCATCACGGTAAAACTAACATCATCAACAGCAGTGATCCGACCTTCGTCAGTGTCAAATTGCAGCGTTAGATTCTGGACATCAATCAGTGGCTTCATTTCTTGGCATCCGAATAAGGGTCAGCTGCGTCGCGCAGGCCATCGCCGACGAACACAAAGGCCATGACAAGTGCGACGAAGAAAATAACCGGGATAAAGTACCATTGGTAGTTTAGCAAAACGTCCGCTTTGGTGACGTTCTGCAACATAACACCCAATGAATTCACAGGGTCCTTAAGCCCCAACCCGATAAAGCTAAGGCCCGTTTCGGTCAGCACCATGTAAGGGAACGAGATCACGAGATCGACAATGATATAACTGGTGAAACTGGGCAGAAGGTGACGGCGGATGATGTGTGGCGCCGATGCGCCACACAGCTGGGCAGCCAGCACATATTCCTGATTTCGTTCAGTCAACAAGTGGGTTCGCACACGGCGCGCCAACGTTGGCCAACCGATCAATCCCAGAATGATAGCGATCATGAAGAACCGCTGTTCAGAGGTCCATTCCGTCGGCACAAATGCCGCCACGGACATAACCAACGGAATCGCTGGGATGGTTCGCACCGCGTCGGTTACCATCTGGATAATACTGTCCAGCCTGCCCCCGTAATAGCCCGACACCCCTCCTATTATCAGTGCCAGCACAAAGGATATCAGAACCCCGAGCGAGCCGATTTGTAGGGATGTGAAAATCGCATGCAATGTCCGAGAGAAGATGTCTTTGCCGGCACTGTCAGTGCCAAACAAGTGCAACATCTTTTCGTCACCCTCAAGGCCAAACAAATGCGTATCCATCGGGATTATTCCGAAGAGGTCAAACTCTGAGCCTTCAACGAAAAATTCGACGTAATAGCGGATATCTTCGTTTGGCTCTTCGACCCAACGGAAATTGGTCTCTGCTGATCTCGTGCGTTCTACCCCGTGGATGAAGGGGCGCAAGGAACACCCGTTCTTGTCGCAGAACTGCGGAATTTGTGGCGCGCCATTCAGATAGTCCCGATCCCGACCCGCAATCGTTGGGTCATAAGGCGAAAGCGCTGGCGCGAGAATGCCAATCACTATGATAAAGACAAGCACTCCGGCAGCAATCATGGCCGCACGTTGTTTCTTGAACCGCGCCCAAATCAGCTGGCTTTGCGACGCCGTGAAGTAGGACTCTTTGTCCGCCTGTAGGCTTTTGATTGTTTTAGAACTCATCCTATCTACCTCAAGATGCTCTTGCGAATCCGTGGATCCATGATGGCAAGAAGAATGTCAGTCAGAAAATTCAGCGTGACGATGGATGCCGTCAGCAAGAAGATGATGGCGCCCGCAAGCTGCTGATCGTTGGACTTTGCCAAGGCATCAATCAAAAGCGATCCAGCTTCGGACAACGTCAGAATAAGCGCGACGATAGGCAGTTCATTAAACACGCGGTTCAAATCAAAGCCCAACGAATTCACAATGGGGCCCAATGCGTGCCGCGCCGGATAGCGCCACAGCAACTTTGCACCATACAAACCCCGTGCCTTTGCCGCGGTGACATAGAGTTTGCCAATCTCATCAGACATCAATGCGCGAACCGTCTGCAAAGCAAATGCGGTCGCTGACCACCCAAGGATCAGAATGGGCAACCATGCGTGTTTGAGCAGATCTACAAACTTGGCCCATGACCAAGCAGCATCTCGATACTCAGCCGAAAACAATCCCGTCAGGGTTTCGCCAAAATAGACCGTTGCGACCAACATAATCATGAGCGCCAACAAGAAGTTTGGCATCGCCAGACCCAAATAGCTGACGATCCGAAGGCTGTTGTTCAAAACCGCGTTACGCGAAGACGCCGCGATAATGCCGACCGGAATGGCAATGGAATAAGCCAGAACAAGCGATGAAATGGCGATCGCCAACGAAATCCAGAATTTTGTTCCTAGAAGGTCGGCAATATTGACGCGAAGGATACAGCTGTCGCCAAAATCGCCTTGAAAGGCGCCCATAACCCAAGTGCTCCAGCGGGTAATGAAAGGCCGATCTAGCCCAAGGCGAACACGTTCGCTTTGGATATCCGCCATGGAGATCGCGACCCCCTGCGTCTGTTTGTAGGATAGATAGCGTTCCGCGCAGTCACCAGGAACCATTTCCATCAATGAAAAGACTACGAATGAAACGATTAACAATGTGACGAAAGCCATTGCCGCGCGCATCAGCGCAAATCGTCCAAATTGCAGCATGCCATGCCCCCTCAGTCGTCGCTACCAGTTTATAGAAAATCACAGGCGGACCATTGTCCGCCTGTGAAAGTGTTAGATTACTCAGTCAACCACCACTGGGACGGGTTGTATGGGTAAGCCCGGTAGAAGTCGTAGCTTGTGGTCTTGAACTGGACCACGTTCTGCAGAGCATTCGAATAGTAAGTCGGTGACGAAGACTTCACCGTTCCGATGAACAACAGATTGGACGTCATGGCTTCGATCAGGCTATTCACTGCGGCTGCCTGTTCGTCGGAACCCGGTGCGGACACCTGCATAGCATTTACATCATCAATCATGCCCATCACGTATGCGGGTGGCTCAACACCATTTGCACCTTCACTGTCGATATACTCAGCCCACAACATACCGTTACGAGCGTTAAAGTAGGTCGAGAATGGAGGTACGTGCAGCTCATTTGAGCCCATCGCAACACCCAACGGCGCGCCTTGCGACCAAGACATCAGATCAAGCAGGTTTGCAGATTGTGCTGAACGGTACTCATCCGGTGTCACTTCTTTGATCACAGAAGCTACACCAACTTCAGCCCAGTTCTGTCCAACCATTTCGATCAGCTGCGACGAAAGTTCCTGTGTTGAAAACTGGATATTGAGCACGAACGGATCACCATTTGGCAAATCACGGTTGCCGTCCCCATCAGCATCAACAAGGCCCATCTCATCCAAGAGCGCATTCGCACGATCAACGTCATAGCCGATCTCATGGCTTTCCCACGCTGAATCCGCAAACGCTGGATATGGTGAGAACGTTGTATATTGGGTCGGAGTCCCGAGACCAAAGAACACAACTTCGTTGATTTCATTACGGTCCATCGCAATGGACATCGCTGTCCGGAAACGCAGATCGCCAAAGACTTCACGCTTTGCAAGGTCTTCGGATGTCACGTTGAAGGCGAGTACCGGGAACGAAATCCCTGGGTTTACGTCAACCGAGTAGTCACCACTTTCAGCGTTGTCCAAAAGCACTGGCAACATATCCAATGTGACCGACTGGGATTTGTAGGTCACGCCGCCGTTGATCAATGTCAGTGTCCGAACTTCTGTGTCTGGCACATAACGTTCATCTTGCTCGCTGATGTATGGCAGTTGGTTACCCGCTGTGTCCACTTGGTGGAAATAGGGGTTTGCTACCAGATGACGGCCTTCGGTGTTTTCAGCAACAAGGATGTGGCTTTCCAACGTTGGCATGGTGTCGGCGGGAAGGTTGCCGACCTCATTGGGACGGATGAACATCATCGTTGGTGTGTCTGTCCAATCTGAACTGCCGAAGTAAGCCTTAATGACTTCGTATCCATTCTCAAATCCAGCGGCCTGAGCAAGTGCATCAGCTTCTGGGTTGATGTCCGGATGGTACTGGCCAAGGAAGTGAACAGGCTGGAATGGCTGAATAAAGCTGGACGTAAATGTCTCAATCAGACCCGGCTTTGGTGCAGCAAGATCAAATACAACTGTTTGGGCATCAGGTGCCGTTACAATCATCGGTTCACCACCGGCGAGCGCGTAATCTTTGGCATTCTCGATGATGTTGCTGTCCATCATCAGGTTGTTGTACCAAAACAGAACGTCGGCAGATGTGAAATCAGAACCGTCAGACCATTTATGGCCAGCGCGCAATGTCACCGTAAGCTGTGTGAAATCGTCGTTCCAAGCCCAGTCTTTGGCAACATTGGGGACGATAGTCTCTAGGTCGTCCGAGTAGCGGAATAGTGTTGCATGCCGAACTGACAAGAAGTCCGACGTCCCGGATTCTGTCGCGTTCGAAAGCGCATGAAACGTGCCGCCGTAGCTTCCGATGGACGCGTAAGGAATAATGACCAGGGGCTCGTCGGGAAGGCGATCTGCGACAGGCGGCAAGTCGCCATTGCCACGGATTTGGCTGTTCAGCTCCACGATGGATGGGTTCTCGGAAAAGCCCAACTCGCAGGACGCAGCATCCTGGAACTCTGCAAGCTCAAATTGGTTCGGATATGCACCGGCGCTTAAGCCTTGCATGTCTTCAGCCGTAATGGCGGGGCAATCGGCTAGCGCAAAGGTCGGTAAGACAGCGCTAATGACACCGGATAAAATTAGCTTTCTCATGTGATCTCCTTTCAGTTTCTTTGTGGGTCAAATGGCAGCCTTCAGATGGCACAACATGTCCCATCTTAGATTCCCCAAATCCCCCGGCCGGATCCTTTGCAACGCCAAAGCGCCGCGAATCCATGCGTACGCATTAATCGCAACACTCACATGACACTGTTTTTCCCTGACAAGACGCAAGAGAGGACATGGAATATGGCGTTAACAAAGCCACGAAAGCACATAAGCGGTCAAATGCAAACAAGAATGAGGAGTTCTCTGTGATTTTGTGCGAAATAAATTTGCGAGACCGGAAATCGTCGGGTAGAGATTTATTGACCAGCCGCAGTTTTCGCCTGCTTTAAACGAGAATCAAGGCGGGTCTTGTCGCTCGAAAATGCTATAAAAAAACGTGTCCATCAAATTTCAGAAGGTGTCGCATGGCCAAGCAACGGAACGTTTTGTTCATCACGATTGACCAACTTCGCGCAGACTGCCTAATTGGCGGGCTCGCTGAACATGTGGACTTGCCGAACATGCGGGCATTCATGACCGAAAGCGTCACCTTCGAGCGCAATTTTTCGGTGGCGAATCCTTGTGGCCCGTCACGGGCCTCTATGTTGACCGGTCAGTACGGGATGAACCACAGATCTGTTCGCAACGGCACACCCCTGCGCCATGACACACCAAGCATCGCAAGTGAGATGCGCAAGGCGGGCTACCTCCCGATGTTGTTTGGCTACACGGACACCAGCCAAGACCCGCGCGCCTTTAACAGCAACGATCCAGCGCTCAAGTCGTATGAATACCCGATGCCGGGCTTTCACGAGGTGACCGAGATGCGTTTGGAATCATCATTTCCTTGGCGATCACATCTCAGGAACAAGGGATATAAATTTGAGCACTATTGGAACGTCTACAAACCGGTCGCCCCAAATGGCGGCGTACCAAAGCTCAATGATCCGGCTCTTTATTCGGCCCCAGACAGCGACACCGCATTCCTGACAGACAGTTTTCTGGACAACATGAGCGCCTACAGCTATCAAAACTGGTTTGCCCACCTGACCTACATCAGACCGCACCCACCACTGGTCGCCCCCTCGCCTTATAACGACATGTATGATCCTACCAAGCTGCCGCTGCCAACACGCGGCGAAAGCGTGGCAAATGAAATGACCAAGCATCCGTTCTTGGGGGCCATCGATCCATCGCTTGCAATCGCCGGCACCGCCATTGGCTTTGACGAGGTCGCCCCGACGGACGAGAACATCCAAACGCTCAGATCAGTGTACCTTGGCCTCGCAACAGAGGTCGACCATCACATTGGGCGGGTCATTCAATTCCTGAAAGATACGGATCAATACGACTCGACCTTGGTCGTGATCACGGCGGATCATGGCGAATTGTTGGGTGATCATTTCGGGTGGGGCAAGATGAGCGTCTATGATGCAGCTTTCCGAACGCCTTTGATGATACACATGCCGGGATTGGAAAATGCGGGCACACGCATCGACGCAATCACCGAATCCATTGATGTGACACCGACCATCCTTGATTGGATCGGCGCAGAAATCCCGAATTCCATGGATGGGCGATCGCTCGTGCCAATGTTGCAAGGGGCAACACCGGGCGATTGGCGCACCTATAGTTTTTCAGAACTGGATTTTGGCAATAGCAGTGACCCAAATGCGCGACAACGTGCCCTTGGCACTACGCCAAGCGATTCATGCTTTTGCATCCTGCGCGATGACCGGTTCAATCTTGTTGAATTTGCAGCGGACCTGCCACCCTTGCTGTTTGACCGGCAAGGCAAATGGGAGGCTGAAAACGTGGCGGAAAAGCCTGAGTATGCTCAAGACTTGATGCGGCTCACACGACAATTGCTCAGGCATCGTATGCGCAATGCAGACCACACCCTATCGTTGTTTGAAATCACCAACGATGGTCCAAAAATGACCAAACGCTTCACATAACTTAGTGAATAAAGGCGGACTGGGTGATCCATCTCCGCTGACAGGCGCCCTCCCTATGGCGGGGCGCCTATTAAGTTATTGATATTAGAAATAAATTTTACCCTATATGATCTCAAGCAGAAGCTGGGTCGTGTTTTCTTTTGTCATTTCAATCGGGTTTCCGCCCGTGCTTGGGTCAATCAATGCGCCTGCAACGATGCGATCAATGTCGGGATCGGCAATGCCAAGCTCCGTCAGGGTCTTGGGGATGCCCAGCGACGCATTCAGATCATCGACATACGCGCAAAAGCCGTCAAATCCGCCGGCAATATCAAGGTACTTTGCCGCCTGTTCGATCACATCCTTGATCCCGTCTTTGAACTCAACCCCCTGAATGATTTCGGGCAGACGGTTTGGG
>CALAGN010000056.1 GCA_937891785.1 uncultured Octadecabacter sp. | reverse complement strand
TCGTTGATGAAGCATGGACCGAATTACTCATACACAGAAGGTCGGACACTCTCCATTGTACGGGCAGCACCCATTCGGGGCTTCGCCCGTTTTCGGCTGAAACTGTCCTCGACAGTTTCCAAGACGCCTCAAACCCTCCCCCATGGGGAGGGCGCTAAAGCACCCACCCCGAGGTCCAAGCGCTCCCCTTATGTTGGATACCACGTCAAACCGCACCCCCGGGGCTCCGCCCGTTTGGACCTGAAACTGTCCTCGACAGTTTCCAAGACGGCCTTCACCCCCTCGGTCCAAGCGCTCCCCTGATGGGTCGTGTAACAACATAGGGCGGCCTAAACCCCATCCCTCTCAAACCAAACCCGCACCGCGTCTTGCACCCGCCGGAAACGATCACCGCCCAAGTGCACCCCGCCAAACCAGCGCGTGACCACGATGATCTCGCCCACACGCCCTTCGCGTTCCAGCATCCGCACGATCACCATCCCTGCGCCCGCCTCTCCGTCGTCGTTCTTCAACGGACCCTCAGGCAACAAAACCGCCCATGTATTATACGTCGCCTTGGCGAATTTCTTGCGCCGGCACAGCGCCTTCACAAACGCCTTGGCCTCCTTGGCGGACGTACATGGCCCGCCCGACACCGCGTATTTTGACCCGCGGTCGGTAAAGATGTTCTCGATCACCTGCATGCCCGCAACTTGACGCCAACGCTGACCCATATCAAGGCCGCGCGGGCGTTGAACGCGTTATGGGGTTCTGCCAGCCGGAAGAATATCTTGAGTTCATGCGCCAGACGCCAGAATTTAAACGGATGCTCACGCGCTCTGGCATCCGCCTGCATAAATACTGGTTCTCGGTCACGCAGGCCGAACAAAAGCGTCGTTTTGACAGCCGCGAAACAGACCCGCTGAAACGGTGGAAGCTGTCGCCGATTGATAAAACCAGTTTGAACAAATGGGGCGACTACACCGAAGCCAAAGAGGCGATGTTCTTTTACACCAGCCCCGCCGCGGCCGAAACACCCCGCCCACGAACACCATCGCGGATACGCTTGTGATGATGCGTGACGCCGCCCATGATGCAGGGCCGGTGGGTGCAACAATTGACACGTCAGATCAAAGTCTGATGATCAATCCCGATACCGGCGATAGTATCGCGATGGTCGTGCCTGCCCGCGATCTGGCGATCTTCGCCGCCGCCAGCAATGTCGATGGCGTGGCATTCCTCTTCGAAAAGCGTGACGAGGTGCTGGCCACAGGCGCCTACCCGCTTTTCGAACATTTGTATTATTGGCGGGGCGGCGCTTGGGTCGACAGGACCCGCTAACCAATCATCCCGATCAGGATCGTGATCCAAGCGACACCCACAGCCACCGCTGTCACCGCCACTGCAGCGCTGCCGCAATCCTTGGCGTGGCGCGCGGCGTCGCGGATTTCAGTCGAGATATCATCGACGATGCGTTCGATCGCGGTGTTCACGCATTCCGCGGCCAACACCATAACCCCGCCCATTAGCAAAAGGGCCGTTTCGCCCGTCGACAGCGGCAAGGCGATCGCCAGCCCGCCCGAGATCACGTTGGCGACCAGCCACTGCATCAGGCTGCCTTCGGTGCGGTAAACGTGGACAAACCCAGCCCAAGACCAAATGGCCCGTTGATTGATCTTGCGCAATTGATTCAACATATTGTTCCCTCCGCCACGTGATGGGCGGAATGTGACCGGTTTAAAGTTCGTAACGCAAGGGAATGGTTTACTGGGTTCATATTAATATTACGTTATCTGTATGCAGAACCCGTACCAATATCCCGTCTTCTCGCGTCCTGAACGGATCGCAGATGGCGTTGTTCACACCGTCGGCGTGGCGTTGGCCGTGGCGGGCGCTGTCGTATTGCTCACGCTTGCCGCACTTCAGGCCCATGATGCGGGAACGATCACGGCACTCGGAATCTATGCAGCCACCCTGATTGCAACATTTGCGGCGTCAGCCTGCTACCATCTGATCCCATGGCCCGCCGGACGGGCAACCCTTCGCCGGATTGATCATGCCGCGATTTACCTAAAAATTGCGGGTACTTACACGCCACTTGTTGTGTTTATTGGTAGCGGTTTCGCCTATACTATCCTTGGGGTTGTCTGGGCGTTGGCCGCCGCAGGCATGGTCGCCAAACTGTTCTTTTGGCGCACACCGGGGCGGTTGGGGGCATGGCTTTACCTTGGGATGGGCTGGCTCAGCGTGGCGCTTGTCTGGT
This sequence comes from uncultured Octadecabacter sp., assembly GCA_937891785.1. Lineage (GTDB taxonomy): Bacteria > Pseudomonadota > Alphaproteobacteria > Rhodobacterales > Rhodobacteraceae > SW4. Next base: position 3,606 of record CALAGN010000056.1, on the reverse strand, counting down.
CACTGTTTCCACTGTTGCCCGTAGGGGCAAGCATTCTGATCGCCGCAGGCGGGCTGCTTTATTCATCCGGTGTGATCTTTTTCAGTTGGAAGAACCTGCCGTTTCAAACTGCGATTTGGCACGGGTTTGTTCTGATAGCATCGGGGTGTTTCTTTGCCGCGATCTGCTGGGGTGCGCTGACTCTGTCCTAGGGTAAGGATACCCGCGCCTGACAGGAATCCCCACCACACCTATCGTCAAATCATTGAAGACACAGTCGTTGGTCAAATCCCGACCAGCATTGTCAAACACAAGGTTTGAATAGAATTTCGCGCCATGGATCACTTCATGACACTGTTGCAGCCCGCCCTTTTGGACATGATCTGCGTCGTTGGGTTCTCGCTTTACGTAATAAATTACTGCCCGCCGACCCTGCACAAGCTTTCTAGCCATTCAGCGATAAATTTCGTGATCAACGGGTTTGCCGCGTCTTTTGTGCTGATCAGCTTGCTGGGGTCATTCAATCTTGGCTCTGCGATGATTCAAGCGTTCTGGATCGTCATTTCATTGATCGCGATGGGCGTGCGATTGCGCGATGTCTCGCCACATCGTGCAGCAGCCTAAAGGCCTGCCACCGTCCGCCGCACGATCTCGATCCGGTCGGCGTTGGGTGGATGCGTACCAAGGAAGCGATCACCCGGATCAGGGATGCGGAAAAAGAACTCGGCGCCGCGCAAAGGATCATATCCTGCGCGGGCCGCGATGCGGGTGCCCAGCGCGTCAGCCTCAAGCTCGAAATCTTTGGAATAACTGCGCGCACCCACCTGTGCCCCCAATTCCTGGGCCACGCGCACGGCATCAGCGCCGCCACCCGTCACCCCTGCAAGCTGCCCGAACACCAAGGCACCCATCGTCGCATTCTGGCGCTGGCGCTCAAGGTGGCCTGCGATGTGGTGCGCCGCTTCATGGGACATCACAAAGGCCAACTCGTCGACGTTACGCGCATCGGCTATCAGCGCGAGCGTGAACGCAATGATCGGGCGGCCCTGCTCGTCTACAGTTTGAAACGCGTTGGGCGGCATATCGGGACGGTCGTCGACAACAATTCGAAAGTCACAGTTCAGGCGCGGTGCACGGCTTCGGCAGATGCTTTCGGCGACTGGCTCGACCGTTTGGACCACGGCCAAAAAATTTCGCGCTGACGCCCGCCCATCCGGTGTTTGCGCAATCGCAGCAGGAGCAGATTTTGGCGCAACATTTGGCACGACAACGACATCGCAAGCCGCGACCGTCAGCGCCAGAAGTGCAGCAAATGTAGTTGAAAAACGGGGTCGCAGTGCCATTCATGCCTCCGGCTTGGGTTGCTTGCTAGTTAACAGCTTTTTGCGTCCCGACCAGTCCCGGTCACGCAGATGCGATGTGCCGGCTTGCATCCGCCCATCATCTCGTTACCCTATTGCAATGTTTACAATAGAACACGAATTTGACGCCACCGTGATTACGCTTGTCGATGACGGTGCGGCGCCCCTGAACGAGGATGCGATAGTCAACGCCTTTGACGATTGCATCACTATCGAACAGGTGGATACGCGCACCGACATGGTTGTTCGCATCACCTTGTCGTTGACACAGGTGCGCGACCTAGCGGCGGCACTTGACCTTCCTGAAGGGATCTACCATTTGCGCGATCCGGCCAAAGTCTGACCCCGCCCAAGGAAAACCCATCCGGTTCTGCAATAATCTCCTGATCGAAAGGAGTTCGTCATGCAAATCAATCAACTTCCCTTTTATGATGGCAGCGTCAATGAAACTGGATGCTGTCCGCGCTTTGATTCCACGGGTTGGGACGGGCAAGACCTCGCGGCTGCGCGCGGAACCATCGACGCGCCCGTCTACCTCTTTTATCCCACCGGCCAGAAATGCGCCAAAGTCTGTGGCAAGAACCCCGTCGTCGGCTTTGTCAAACTGACCTAGGGCGCCTCGATACGAAACACCTTGTCGCGACTGGTTGTCCCTCGGATCAGAGTTAGCCGCGACTTGGCTACGCCCAGCGCCGAAGCCAACAGCTCGACCACTGCCGCATTGGCTTTGCCGTCTTCGGGCACGCAGGTCACATAGACGCGCATCACGCCTGCCTCATCCACCACAATCCGGTTGCGTGCTGCCTTGGGCGTGACACGCAGATGCAGATCGGTGCCAGCCCGTGCCAGATGTAAAAGATCGCGTTTCGCCATGCCCGCGATCCTAATCACAGTTTTCACCCTTGGCAGCCCCTTTTGCATCAGCAAGGGTGGGCGCATTCAACAAGGGGCAACATCATGACCACAGGTTTCTTTTGGGACGAGCGCTGTTTCTGGCATGGCGGCGGGTATTACGCTGGCATGTTGCCGGTTGGCGGGCTGGTGCAGCCCATGTCCAGCGGCGGCCTGCCCGAAAGTCCCGAAACCAAGAGGCGGTTGAAAAACCTCATCGACATCACCGGCCTGTCTGGCGATCTGGGAATGCAAGGTGCGCCCACTGCCAGCGATGAAGACCTGCTGCACGTCCACCCGCAATCCTACCTCACCGAATTCAAATCCCTGTCGGATGGCAGGGGCGGCGAACTTGGTCGTCGCACGCCATTCGGCCCCGGCGGATACGAGATGGCAGCCGTTTCAGCCGGCCTTTCCATCGGCGCGCTTGATGCCGTATTGCGCGGCAAAGTCCGCAACGCCTATGCCCTGTCACGTCCGCCCGGCCACCACTGCCTTCCCGATTTTCCCAACGGGTTCTGCCTCTTCGCCAACCTTGCCGTCGCCATTCAAACGGCACGCGCGCAAAAACTCACCTCCCGCGTTGTCGTGCTCGATTGGGATGTGCACCACGGCAACGGGACCGAGGCCATTTTCTACGAAGACCCCGATGTCCTGACCATTTCCGTCCACCAAGAGCGCAACTACCCGATGGACACCGGCGATTTCGCCGATCGCGGGCGCGGCAAAGGCATCGGCGCGAACCTCAACATCCCGCTGCCCCCCGGCACCGGCCACATCGGCTATCTGCGCACGATGGAGCAGATCGTCCTGCCACAAATCCGCGCCTTTCAGCCGGACGTGATCGTCATCGCCTGCGGCTATGACGCCGCCGCGATTGACCCGTTGGGCCGAATGCTGGCAACAGCCGAAACTTTTGCCGCAATGACCGCCCAAGTGCGCGACCTTGCCGACGATATCTGCGACGGCCGCCTGATGATGGCGCACGAAGGCGGCTATAGCGAAGTCTACGTCCCCTTCTGCGGCCACGCCGTCCTACAGGAAATGTCGCGCAGCCAGATCAGCGCGCCCGACCCGTTCGGCGACGTGTTCCCACTGCGCCAACCCTCAGCCGCGTTCGATGCATTTTTGGACGGGGTGATCGGGGAAATGGCGGGTGCGATTTAGGGGGGACGACGCAGGCATTGGCCGGGAAGGGACCAATGTCCACGTTGAGTGCGTGGTGCCTAAGACGGTGGTTTTTGGGAGGAGCTTATTCTAACATCGTGAGGGGCTAGCGAAAATTTGGTTACCTGAATATCAACTAATTTTTAGAAAATCCCAGTTTAGTAGGAATTATAATTAATGGCAGCTAGTCGGTTACTCTATCACTATT
>CALAGN010000055.1 GCA_937891785.1 uncultured Octadecabacter sp. | reverse complement strand
AACACTCTCTTAGCAATTTGCCCTATTTAGACCCATAGGCGCTGACGTCAGACACCCATGCGCCCCCAGCCCAAGCCACCAGTGACGCGCACAGTTGGCGACAGTGACTTTGAAGCGACGACATATTCACTCGTATAAAGTCCGGTGCCCATGAAATCGCGCAGTCCGAAGGCAATTGATGGCCGGTATTCGCCTTCGGTCACAAGCTGGTATTGCAGATCAAAACTGCGGTCAAAGGTGTCATCCGTCCCTGGACCAGTATATTCATCCAGTCTTGCGTAACGGAATGTGCCCGACAACCGCGGTGTGATCTGGAATGTGAAAGACGCGCGCTGCTGGTCTTCGAAACCACCCAACGACATGGCAATCTCGGCGTCCGATGCAGGCGTTGCGATGGGCATCTCGATCAGACCCGGAGTACCAAAGATCGAATACCCGACGGGCGTTCCCTCGGCGCAAGCCATGCTCGCGATCGCCGCGTTCAAAGCGGCTGCAGCCATAACGACCTTAAATACCATGACTGACTCGGTCTCCGATGTGACTCGTTACACGTAACACGTAACACGTAACACGTAACCCTACCACTAATGGTGCTTTGGTGCCAAGCCGACCGCTAGAGACTGATCATGTAAGCCAAGAGTTTTCTCGCTCAAGTTGCAAATTAGTCGCTCGGAGGTTGCCGCAACAACCCATCCTGCGGCGCCAAACCGCGGGTTAGAAAATTCATGCTGCTACAAGCCCCCGCTAGGTTTGGGCGCCAAGTTTGGCCAGATACGGCAAAATCGCAGAAAAATCGCGCCCCTTGCCACCGGTTTCGACAAATGTGCGGTAGATTTGCGCGGCCTGCGCACCAAGCGGGGTGGCCGCATCAACGGCGCCCGCCGCCTGTTGGCTAAGGTCGAGATCCTTAAGCATCAATTCGGCGGCAAACCCCGGCTTATAATCGTTGTCCGAGGGCGACTGCGGCCCCACACCGGTTGCAGGACAATAGGTTGTCATGCTCCAGCTTTGGCCGCTTGAAGTGGAAACCACATCATACATCGCTTGGCGATCCAGCCCCAACTTATCAGCCAAGGCAAAGGCTTCGCAGGTGACGATCATCGTGGCCCCAAGGATCATATTATTGCAAATTTTGGCCGCCTGCCCTGCACCTGCATCGCCGCAATACACGGCCTTTTGCCCCATAATCTCAAGAAGTGGTAGCGCCCGTGCGAACGCCTGTGCAGTCCCGCCCGCCATGAACGTCAACGTGCCCGCGACTGCCCCAACTGTGCCGCCCGACACCGGCGCATCAATCGCTGCGTGGCCCTGCGCAGTGACCAACTCAGCGACCGCGCGCGCGCTGTCTACGTCCACGGTCGAGCAGTCGATGAATAGCGTGTCGGGCGACAACGCATCGCCAATTTGGGCGGCGACATCACGCAGGATTGCACCATTAGGCAGCATCGTGATCACGGCGTCACGCCCTTCGACTGCATCCAATACCGTCGCACCCGTCGCAACGCCTTTGGGCGAACGTGCCGTCAGATCGAACCCGATCACGTCATGGCCCGCAGCGGCGAGATTGGCAGCCATTGGCGCACCCATGTTGCCCAAGCCTATAAATCCGATTTTCATCGTGTCTTCTCCCAAGTCAGCGCGTTTTCACCCAATGGCATCAGCATGTTGTTCACGTCATCGTTGGACAGGTCCGAAATGCGCGCATGGGCCCATTTGGGGCTGCGGTCCTTGTCAATAATCGCAGCGCGAATTCCTTCGATAAAATCGCCCTGCGCCACGGCACGATGGGTAAAGCAGTATTCTTGCTCCAACGCGGTTCGAATACTGTTAGCCCCGCGCAAACGTCGCACGATCTGCATGCAACACCCCATCGCCAACGGCGCGTGGCGGCCAAGCACCTTACGCGTGTCAGCTGCAAATTCTGAAGTGTCAGACAGTAGGCCGCGTTCAATATCGGCTAGCGTCGCGCCGGAAAAATGCGAGTCGATGTCGCCCTGCATTGCCCGCAAACGACCCTCTGGCGGGATCTGATAATCAAGCGCCGAAATGTTGCCCTCGATCAACCTCACCTTAATCGCGTCCCAATCAACCTCGGGGATAAACCCATTCGCAAAGCCCGCATAGATCGCGTCAGCCGCGCCCATCCGCGTGCCGGTCAGACCCAGATATTCACCCAAATGACCTGGACACAACGCAAGCATCAGGGACCCGCCAACATCAGGGACCAGCCCGATACCACATTCGGGCATGGCAATCTGGCTGCTTTCGCCGACGATCCGGTGGCTGCCATGACAGCCCACGCCAACACCGCCGCCCATCGTGAACCCCTGCAAGAAACTGACAACAGGTTTGGGGTATTCAAACAACTTGGCGTTCAATCTGTATTCGTCGCGCCAAAATTGACGCCCGTAGGTCAGGTCACCCTCCTGACCGCTGCGATACATATCGGCAATGTCGCCACCCGAACAAAACGCGCGATCCCCCGCGCCGTCGATCATCACCAGATCAACATCAGCGGTGCGCCAACCATCAATCGCAGTCTCAATCGCCAGCACCATGTCATAGGTCAGCGCGTTTAACGCGGCTGGGCGGTTCAGCGTGATGCGGCCTGCGCGCCCCTCAATACGGATATATATATCGTTCACTTTGCGATCATTCCGCGACTGACGATCATGCGCATTATTTCGTTTGTGCCTTCCAGAATTTCATGGACACGCAGATCGCGCACGATTTTCTCGATACCGTAGTCCGCCAGATAGCCATAGCCGCCGTGCAACTGCAGACAGTCGTTGGCCACACGGCTGCCCACTTCGGTCACGAATTTCTTGGCCATCGCACAATGTGCCGCCGCATCGGGCGCGCCTGTATCAAGCTTCCACGCCGCCTGATGTAGAAAAACCCGCGCGGCTTGTAGGTCAATTTCCATATCTGCCAGACGGAATTGCAGGGCTTGAAACTGATCAATGGTTTTTCCGAATGCTTTACGCTCGGCCATATAGCCGAGAGTCTTGGTCAATGCAGATTGCGCGGCACCCAACGAACAGGCGGCGATGTTCAAACGACCGCCGTTCAGCCCCGCCATCGCATATGTGAAACCTTTGCCTTCCTCGCCGACCAGATTGCGCGCTGGAATGCTGCAATCGTCCAATTGCACTTGTCGGGTTGGCTGCGCGCGCCAGCCCATTTTGTCCTCAAGTCCGCCAAACGAAAGACCCTGCGTCCCGTCCTCGACGATCACCGTCGAAATACCTTTGGGGCCTGCGTCGCCTGTGCGGCACATGACGATGTAGGCGTCCGAATACCCGCCCCCCGAAATGAATGCCTTGGTGCCAGTCAGCGCATAACCATCATTCGTACGCACAGCGCGGGTCTTGAGGGCAGCGGCGTCAGACCCGGACCCCGGTTCGGTCAAGCAATAAGACAGGACCAATTCCATCGTCAAAGCGCGCGGCAAGAACTGTTCGCGCAACGCGTCAGACCCGAATTTATCAATCATGGCCGCGCACATGTTGTGAATGGACAAGAACGCAGCGACGGACGGGCAGGCCATGCTCAGCGCCTCGAAGACCAGCGTCGCATCCAGCCGCGTCAGGCCCGACCCGCCACTTTCTTCACTCACGTACAAGCCACCAAACCCCAGTTCAGCCAGCTTGGGCCAAAGGTCTTTTGGAATGTCTTCTGCTTTTTCCCATGCCAAAGCATTGGGCGCGATATGTTCCTCGCCAAAAGCCTTGGCCATGTCGAAAATCAGTGTTTGTTCTTCGCTCAGCGCAAAGTCCATGTCTTACCTCATTGCCAGTCTGGTCGCCCCGTCAAGGCGTATGACTGACCCATTTAAGAATGCGTTTTCAATGATATGCAGCGCAAGGGCTGCGTATTCTGCCGGATCGCCCAAGCGTGACGGGAACGGGATACCGGCCGCCAGACCGTCTTGAATGTCTTGGCTCATCACAGTCAGCATCGGCGTGCCGAATATCCCCGGCGCAATGGCCATGACCCGCACGCCGTCCCGCGCCAGATCGCGCGCCATAGGCAGGGTCAGCCCGACGATCCCGCCCTTGGATGCCGCATAAGCCGCCTGCCCCATCTGGCCTTCAAAGGCGGCGATGGACGCAGTGTGAATGATAACACCACGTTCTTCGCCCACAGGATCAGCGGCTACCATGCCCGCCGCACTTTGCGATGCAACGTTGAAACTGCCGACCAGATTGACGTTGATGACCCGTTGAAACAACGCCAGATCATGGGCCACGCCGCGCGACACGGTTTTGGCTGCCGGTGCAATTCCCGCACAATTGACGCAGATGCGTTCTTGGCCGTTAGCGGCGCGGGCTCGCACTAGCGCCGCCGCGACGGAACCCGCATCAGTCACATCTGTTTCGCAAAATATCGCACCAATTTCAGCAGCATATGACGCGCCCCGATCGGTATCGCGATCCAGCAACGCAACTTTTACACCATGCGTGCGCAACGCTACCGCCACGGCAGCACCAAGTCCAGACGCGCCGCCAGTGACAACCGCAGCGTGGTCAGACCCCGGCTTCATGGACGTTCAACTGCAATCGCAGTCCCCTCGCCGCCACCAATGCAAATCGCGGCGATCCCGCGTTTTAACCCGCGTTTCTCTAGTGCATTCAGCAAGGTTACAATGATCCGCGCGCCGGATGCGCCAATCGGATGACCGAGCGCACAGGCGCCACCATTCACATTCATCTTTTCACGTGCAATTCCAAGGTCATGCATGAACGCCATCGGAACCACGGCAAAGGCTTCGTTTACTTCCCACAGATCAACATCATCGACGCTCCAGCCGATCTGTTTCAGCAGTTTTTGCGTGGCAGGCACGGGCGCGGTTGAAAACCACGCAGGGTCTTGCGCGTGGCTGGCGTGACCGACGATACGGGCGCGCACGGTCAATCCGCGCACCTTTGCATTTGCTGCGCTGGTCAGCACAACCGCCGCCGCGCCATCAGAAATCGACGACGCATTGGCAGGCGTCACGGTGCCATCTTTTTTAAAAGCAGGTCGCAAAGTGGGGATTTTTTCGGGCCGGGCATTGCCCGGTTGTTCATCGCGCGACACGGTCACATCGCCTTTGCGCGACGGAACGGTCACGTTTGTAATTTCCCCATCAAACGCGCCGGATTCTTGTGCGGCCAACGCGTTAGATAGCGACCCCAACGCATATTCGTCCTGTGCTTGCCGACTAAATTGATACTTCTCGGCGCAAAGCTCTGCAAAAGTGCCCATCAACGCGCCGCGTGCGTAAGCGTCCTCAAGGCCGTCAAGGAACATATGATCCTTGAGTTCTGCGTGGCCCAACCGCGCACCACCGCGTGTTTTCATGGATAGATATGGCGCCCCCGACATGCTTTCCATGCCGCCCGCAACCATCAAAGTCTGGCTGCCAGCTATTATCTGATCATGCGCGATCATCACTGTTTTCATGCCCGATCCGCAGACCTTGTTCACCGTGCTACACGGGACCGATTGCGGCAATCCCGCACCAAGTGCTGCCTGACGTGCAGGCGCCTGGCCCAATCCGGCGGGCAGGACACAGCCCATGAGAACCTCGTCCACCGCATCGGCCGACACAGCGCCGTTTTCCAGCGCCCCGCGAATGGCCGCAGCGCCAAGGTCGGTCGCAGTGACGTCCGACAGTGCCCCTTGAAATCCGCCCATCGGAGTGCGTGACGCACCGACAATCACCACTGACATCAACTAGTTCCCCCGCAAGTCCGCGATCACAATTCCATCGCGTGGCAAGCCACCGATTGCGACAGTCTCCACCTTTGCGCGCAGTTTTAATACCTCGGAAATGGACGCGACGTATCCCGCCAGATCGGATCCGTCGGTTTCCAACCTCACCAGCATCGTGTCGGTCTTACCGTCATGGCCAACCTCTACGCGCGCGCGATGAATCTCGGGGTGGCGTTCAACCAACTGCGCAACCTGTTCTGGGCGCACAAACATGCCTTTGACCTTGGTCGCTTGATCAGCACGACCCTTCCATCCCGCAAGCCGCATATTGGTGCGACCACAGTCGGACACACCTGCGACAACCGCTGACAGATCACCCGTCGCGAAGCGGATCAACGGATAATCAGCGTTCAGCGCAGTCACGACAACTTCACCGACTTCGCCATTTGGAACGGGATAGCCGGTGCCGGGGGTGACGATTTCGACGATGACGCCTTCGTCCACGACCATCGGCGCATCGGCGAGCGTTTCATAGGCGATATGGCCGACGTCTGCCGTGCCATAGCATTGCAAACAGGTGATGCCACGCGCGGCGTAGGCGGCACGCACTTGTGGGAACAATGGCCCCGCCGAAACCGCAGCCTTGGTGATATGGCTTAAGTCGACGCCCATTTCATCAGCCTTGGCCAGAATGGCGCCCAAATAATCCGGCGTTCCGGCATAGGCCGTGACGCCAAGGTCAACAGCGGCGCGCACTTGCAATTCGGTTTGGCCCGGACCGGCGGCAAAAACCTGCGCGCCAACGGCCAAAGCCGCACTTTCAAACATCGCGCCGGCGGGGGTGAAATGATACGAGAATGTGTTCTGAACCACGTCACCTGCGCCAATGCCAGCCGCCCGCAGAAACCGGCCAAACCGCCACCAGTCAGGCGTGGAACCACCGGGCTCATAGATCGGTCCGGGTGACTGGAACAGACGCGTGATGCCGCTGGTCGGAATGCCGCCAAAGGGCAGGTGTTCGGCTTGCCATTTGCTAAGATCAGATTTACGCAGCACCGGTAGATGGCGCAGGTCGGCCAGCGATTGCACCTTCGGCGCGCCTGTCAGGCAGCTGTGATCAACGGCCTCGATCCGCGCCAGCAGCGTTAGCAATTGCGCCAGTTGATCGGCCTCGCGCGCGTCGGCGGAACGGGTTTCCAGACGGTCCAAGTTACTCATGACAACCACCTTTTGCGGCGTCGGTATGAACGCACATCGCGAAACGATTTGCGGCCTTCCTCCGACATACCGAGATAGAACTCTTTGACGTCAGGGTTTTCGCGCAGATCAGAGGCTTTGCCATCCATGACCACGCGACCGCTTTCGAGAATATAGCCGTAGTGCGCGAACCGCAGCGCGACGGTGGTATTCTGTTCGGCCAAAAGGAACGACACGCCTTCGTTTTCGTTCAACGATTTAACGATGCCAAAAATCTCTTCGACCAACTGCGGGGCCAAGCCCATGCTTGGCTCATCCAACAGAATTGTTTCGGGCTTAGACATCAATGCCCTCCCAAGAGCGACCATCTGCTGCTCGCCGCCTGACGTGTATCCGGCCTGCGATTTGCGGCGGGTTTTTAGGCGGGGGAAATATTCGTAAACCATCTCAAGTGCTTGCGCGGTCTTGCCATCGGTGCGGGTATAGGCACCCGTCAGCAGATTTTCTTCAACCGTGAGGTGTTCAAAACAGTGACGGCCTTCCATCACCTGAACAACGCCGCGCTTGACCAAAGCTTCGGGCGACAGGTCTTGCACGGGGTCGCCGCGATAGTGGATGCTGCCCTTGGTGACTTGGCCACGTTCGGACTGCAACAGGTTGGAAATCGCCTTGAGCGTTGTGGTCTTGCCAGCGCCGTTTCCACCTAAAAGCGCGGTAATCCCGCCCTTTGGAACGGATAGCGACACACCCTTCAACACAAGGATCACGTGGTTATAGATCACCTCGATATTATTGACCTCAAGCAAGGTCTCGGTCTTTGCACTATCCAGCATGGGGTCCGTACTCCTGCGCGTTGGCGAAAGCGGGCTTTGGCGGCAGGCAGAGATGCCCGCCGCCAAAGCCCCAATTACATCACATGCAACCTGGTGTGATGTTGTTCTCAGCGGCAAACGCCGCTGCGTCTTCTGCGATCAGTGGGCCTGTCACGCTGTCATCGGGAGCGATGTAGTCGGTGAGAGCAACAAACACGCCCGCCGCCGCATCCCAACGCTGAACAATACCCAGACCGGAACCGCCGTGATCTTGGCACGACACGCTGAACGCCGGGCCAACCAAGGGCATGCCAAGCTCTTCCATACGCGCCTCAGTGATGTCCAAAGCTTCCATGCCGTCGCGCATCATCGCGGGTGTGATGTCAGATACACCATGGATTTCTTGCGCTTTGGCAATCGCCTCGGCTGCGAGCATCGCGGCATACATGCCACGGATGTAAAGAACCGACCCTACGTTAGAGCCGTCACCCGCACCCATGCCGGCATCGACAACCATCGACTGCATTTCAGCAAGCACTGGCATATCGCCGACACGGTTCATGTTCAGCGACAGATACCCATCAGCCGCAGCGCCCGCAGGTGTTACGTCATGCTCGGCACCAGCCCACCAGTTGCCAATGAACTGATCCATTGGATAGCCGATGTTCGCAGCTTCCTGAACGGCGACTTGGTTCATAACACCCCAGCCCCACATCAGAACGTAGTCAGGACGCTCACGGCGGATTTGCAGCCACTGTGCAGTCTGTTCTTGACCGGGGTGGTCCACGGCCAGTTCGCTAAAGTTAAAGCCGTGCATTTCAGCCAATGCGTTCAACGTCGCGATAGGCTCTTTGCCGTAGGCCGAGTTATGGAACAGCAGCGTGATGTTCTTGCCTTCAAGGCTGCCACCGTTCTGATCCAACAGATAGTTGATCATCACCGATGCGGCGTCCCAATAGTTGGCTGGGTAGTTGAATACCCAGTTGAACGTCTCGCCGTCGGCAGCCGACGTGCGGCCGTATCCCATCGTGTGAAGCGGGATACCATCGGCCGTGGCGCGTGGGATCAGCTGATAGGTGATACCTGTCGACAGCGGTTGATAGACCAACGCGCCCTCGCCTTTGGTGCTTTCGTAGCATTCCACACCTGCTTCGGTGTTGTAGCCCGTCTCGCATTCCACAATGCGGATCGGCTCGCCGCCAATGCCGCCATCGCGCGCATTCAGCAGGTTGAAATAATCCTGATACCCGTCCGAGAACGGTGTACCACCAGCAGCATACGCGCCAGTGCGGTAACTAAGATCAGGAATGACCAGCTCGGCCATCGCTGCGGTTGCGCCAAATGTGGCTGTCAAGGCTAGCGCCCCAAGTGTCTTAAGTTTCATCGGATATTTCCTCCCTATGGTTGATCCGGTCGTATCGCAGGGCGGTAAGTAGGCCCCACACTTCAGTTTCGTGTTAGTAGGGGAACGGCCAAAGCCGCAGTTTTTCCTTTGCAATGCGCCAAAGCTGCGCCAGCCCATGTGGTTCTTTGATCAAGAAAAACATGATCAGGGCACCGATGATAACAAGCCGCAAATGGCTCACCAGATCAGTGGGCCAGCCCAGCAGATCGACGCCGATAACCTTTAGCAGCACTGGAAGCAGCACAAGGAACGCGGCCCCTGCAAAGCTACCAAAGATGCTGCCAAGCCCTCCTAGAATGATCATGAACAACACCAGAAACGACTTCTGGATGCCGAATGCCTCGCCCACTTCAACAGCGCCAAGGTAAACACTAAAGAACAGTGCGCCCGAGATGCCGATGAAGAACGATGACACTGCAAATGCTGTTAGCTTTGCCTTGAGCGGGTTCACCCCGATGATCTCGGCGGCGATATCCATATCGCGGATCGCCATCCATGAACGGCCCAACGTGCCGCGGGTCAGATTGCGCGCGATGATCGCGCAGATCGTCACAAACACGAGGCACACCATATACTGTACCCACGGCTCGGTGTTTGGGCCCGTCACCGGCGCACCAAACAGCATACGTTCAGGGGCCGATATCTGGCCTGACGCAGAATAGTTGTAAAACCAGGACACCTTGTTGAATAGCCAGACCAGAAAGAACTGCGCGGCCAGCGTGGCCACGGCCAGATAGAACCCTTTGATCCGAAGGCTAGGAAGGCCAAACGCAGCCCCGACAACCGCGGTAATCACGCCTGCTAGAACCACATGGATAATGATCGACACATCTGGAAAACTGGTCATCAGCTTGTAACAGCTATACGCACCAACCGCCATGAATCCGCCGGTGCCAAGGCTGACCTGCCCGCAATACCCCGTCAGAATGTTCAGCCCGATCGCCGCGATCGCATAGATCAGGAACGGAACCAAAATCGCATTGGCCCAGTAATCATTGATTAAAAACGGTATGACCAGATAAGCAACGGCCAAAATAACCCAGTAGCGATATCGGTCAAACGCAATTGGAAACGTCTGGCTGTCAGCCTCGTAGGACGTCTTGAAATCACCAGCTTCGCGATAAAACATTAGCGTATTCCTCGGTTGCAGCGGGGTGATGCGGAGAAGGGATCAAACACGTTCAATGATCTTCTCCCCGAACAGGCCTTGCGGACGAAATACTAGGAACAAAAGCGCCAGCATGTAGGCAAACCAGTTTTCCGTCGCACCACCAAGGAACGGCCCACCAATGGTGTATTCAAACAACTGCTCGCCAACGCCAATGATAAGACCACCAATAATAGCACCGGGGATAGAGGTGAAACCGCCCAGCATCAGCACCGGCAAAGCCTTGAGCGCGATAAGCGACAGCGAGAACTGCACACCCGATTTCGCGCCCCACATGACGCCAGCGACCAAAGCGACCACACCTGCCAACGACCACACCAGCACCCAGATAAAGTTCAGCGAAATGCCGACCGACAGCGCCGCTTGATGATCATCTGCCACAGCCCGCATCGCGCGGCCTTGTTTGGTGTATTGGGCAAAAACAATCAGGGCGGTGACAAGAACCATGGCAACAAGCGCTGCAACAATATCAAGCTGGCGTACGAAAAATCCGTAGAACGTGTCGTCCCCAAGGGCTGACGTTACGTCCTCTAACCAGCGTGCGTTGCCCTGTGGTAAGCCCAGCGCGATTGTCTTGATTTCGGAGCCCCACATCAGATCGCCCACCCCTTCAAGGAAATAGGCAAGGCCGATGGTCGCCATGAACAAAATGATCGGTTCTTGGCCAACCAGATGTCGGAACACAAACCGCTGCACAAGCCACGCGAAAATCACCATCACTACAACCGTCAGTGCAATCGCCAAAAAGGCAGGCACCTCCCAACCAAAGTGGTGGAGTTCAGTGCCGAAAATTGCATTGATCAGATGGGAGAAGGGCACCTGCCCCTCCATGATCCCCACGAGGGTGAGCGCCGCAAAAAGCGCCATGACGCCTTGGGAGTAATTGAAAATACCGGACGCCTTGTAGATCAACACGAAGCCCAGCGCGACCAGCGCATAAAGAACGCCAGCCATGAGCCCGTTTATGATCACTTCGATGCCATAAAGAAATTCAGATGACATGTGCGCCCCCTACCCGTCCAAGATATTCAGTCATGTGAAACCCCCAGATACGCATCAATCACGCCTTGATTGCCACGTACCTCGTCAGGCGTTCCGTCGCCGATCTTGCGGCCATAATCCATCACGACCACGCGGTCGCTCAAATCCATAACAACGCCCATGTCATGTTCGATAAGGGCAATTGTGGTGCCAAATTCGTCGTTCAAATCGAGGATAAAGCGGCTCATGTCCTCTTTCTCCTCGACGTTCATGCCCGCCATCGGCTCATCAAGCAGCAGCAAACGCGGCTCGGCTGCAAGCGCACGGGCAAGTTCGACACGCTTTTTCAGTCCATATGGTAGACGGCTGACCGGGGTCTTGCGGATCTTCTGAATTTCCAGAAAATCAATGATCCGCTCAACCGCCTCGCGGTTTTCAACCTCTTCGCGCTGCGCTTTGCCAAACCACATTGCCTGACTAAAGATGCTTGCGTTCATGTGGTTCATCCGGCCCGTCATCACGTTGTCCAAAACGGACATCCCCTCGAACAATGCGATGTTTTGGAACGTGCGGGCGATTCCTTGGCGGGCCACCTGATAGGGGGGCATGGGTGGGCGCGCGACACCATCGAACAGAACTTCACCTTCTTGCGGTTTATAAAACCCCGAGATGATGTTCAGCATCGAAGATTTGCCCGCGCCGTTCGGCCCGATGATTGCGCGTATTTCGCCTTCGCGGATATTGAACGAAATGTCTTTGATCGCCTCGACCCCGCCAAACCGCAGAGTAATATTGCGCAGATCAAGCATCACACCGCCAATCGTGCGGCCATCATCAGTCACATAGGATTCAACACTATCTTTCATTCCGCAGCCTCCAATTTCTGGGCAGGCTGCACGGCAGCATCGACAATCGTAAGGGTCGCCTTGATCTTGCCCTTGCGGCCGTCTTCATAGGTCACTTCGGTTTCTGTAAAGATTTCCGATTTGCCGTCGTACATCGCGGTCAAAATATCGCTGAACTTCTTCTCGACCACGATGCGGCGCACCTTTTGTGTGCGGGTCATTTCGCCGTCATCGGGATCCAACTGTTTGTGCAGCACAACAAAGCGATGCACCTGGCAGCCTGATAGCATCGGGTCGGTTGCGACCGACACGTTCACGTCTTCCACATGCCCACGCATGATTTCCAAAACACGCGGGTGGCCTGCCAGTTCCTGGTAGGACGAATAGGCGATGTTGTTACGTTCTGCCCAATTGCCCACAGCTGTCATGTCGATATTCAGAAATGCGGTGCACATGTCGCGGTCATTGCCGAACGCCACGGCTTCAAGAATGTTGGGAAAGAATTTCAGTTTATTTTCAATATACTTAGGCGCAAACATTGCGCCATCGCTCATCTTGCCCACGTCTTTTGCGCGATCAATGATCCGCAAATGCCCAGATTCAGGGTCGATGAAACCGGCGTCACCTGTGGCGACCCACCCATCGGCATCCTTGGTCGAAGCGGTGCTTTCGGGGTTGTTGAAATACTCAACGAAAACCCCCGGCGAGCGGTAGAAAACTTCGCCACTGTCAGCCATTTTCAATTCAACACCGGGGCTGGGCACACCAACAGTATCACTGCGGACCTGACCATCGGGTTGCTGTGTGATGAACACGCTTGCCTCGGTCTGACCATAGAGCTGTTTGAGGTTGATCCCGAGCGAGCGGTAAAACGAGAACAGCTCCGGTCCGATGGCTTCACCCGCGGTATAGCCGACACGCACGCGGCTTAGGCCAAGTGTGTTCTTGAGGGGGCCGTAGACGAACAGATTGCCGAGGAAATACTTGATCCGGTCGCCCAACCCCACGCTTTCGCCATCCAAGAGCCGCGGGCCAATCGCTTTTGCTTGCGCCATGTAATAATGAAAAAGCCACTTTTTGGACCGGCTCGCATCTTCCATGCGGATCATCACTTCGGTCAGCTGGTTTTCAAAGACGCGCGGCGGGGCAAAGAAATACGTGGGTCCGATTTCACGCAGGTCGGTCTGCATCGTCTCAGCACTTTCAGGACAATTGACGCAAAATCCGGTCCAGAGGGCTTGACCCACAGAGAAGATGAAATCGCCGACCCAAGCCATGGGCAGATAGGCCAGAATGTCCTCGTCTGACCGCAGGTTGTCGAACTCTGCCGAGTTCTTTGACGTCTCGATGATGTTACGGTTTGAAAGAACCACACCCTTGGGACGGCCGGTGGTGCCAGACGTATACAGCATCACACAGGTATCATCATAGGTTTTCGCGGCCTGAAGCGCTTGAAGGCGCGGCCAAATCTCGGCGCGCTTTTCGCGGCCTTTTGCGCGCACCTTGGCCATATCGGACAGGTTCGGTGCGCCATATTTCCGCATCCCGCGCGGATCGTGATAAATCATCTGCTCAACGCGGGGGATCTGGTCTTGGACTTCGTGGATCTTGTCGATTTGTTCTTGGTCGCCCGCAATCACGAAACGTGCATGCGAGTTATCAAGCACATAGATCATCTCCTCGGCGACGGCATCTTGATAGAGCGGAACCGGAATCGCACCACACATCTGCGCAGAAATCATCGCCCAATATAGCGCGGGCCGGTTGCGTCCGATAATCGCGACACTATCACCCGGTTCAAGGCCCATATCGGCCAATCCACAGGCAAGATCTTCGATCTCGGTCGCGGCCTGCGACCACGTCCAGCATTGCCAGATTCCGAATTCTTTTTCTCGGTAGGCTGGCTTGTTCGGGTAACGCAAAACATTGCGAGCCAATAACTTTGGCAGCGTTTCACAGCCCTCTTGTGGCGCAGTTGCGATCATTGGTCCTCCCAGACGTGCAGGCCGAATCTCCCGTTCATGCCCACAACACATGGGCAGCTTTATGAATTAGTCTTTCATAAGTGTGTCGTGAATCTATCCAAATCTTACAACGCCGCGGGTCTCTGGCCAAATGTCTTGAATTGATGCTACGCCTGACGACAACATGCATCACAGCGCCGATCATATCCAGCAACTGACGTCCGCAGGCTTGAACCTGATCACGCAGGCTATTTCTATTTATGACAGTGACTTACGACTGGTCATCGCGAATGAGCGGTTCCAGAAAATGTTCGACCTGCCGACCCATTTGGTAGATTCTGGGGCATGCTTCGAAGACACGATCCGCCATTTGGTCCAGCGTGGTGATTACGGTGATATTGATGACGTCGAAGCATTTATTTCTGAACGTCAAACCCAAGCACGCGCCTTTGCACCCCATTACTTTGAACGCACCCGCGCCAATGGCACCACCATTTCGGTCGAAGGCGTTCCCCTTGAGCAAGGCGGGTGGGTCACGGTCTATACCGATATTTCGACCGTCAAAGCGCAGGAGCACCTCTTGCGTAAACGCTCGGCCAACCTGTCGGATGAATTGCTGGCCCGATCCGAGGAATTGTCCCAAACCAACCGCGCATTGATGGCAACAATCACCGCGCTGGAAGAAGCCAAGCGCAATCTGACCGCGTCCCAAGACCGTCTGAACCTTACCAACGCCATGACCCCCGCACATATCGCGCGCGTCGGGCCAGATGGCATTTATACATATTCCAACCGAAAGCTGCATACGATCTTACCAAGCCAATCAAGTGACGTGATCGGTAAACATCTCTTGGATGCGCTTGGAGAAGACGTCTATCGTCATATCGGCCCCGGTTTTGCCCGCGCACTTAACGGTGAGGCCCCTGTGCTTGAGTTTACAGATACCCAGTCGTCAAAGCACATTCGCATCGCTTTTACCCCTGAAATAGACAGAGACGATCACGTCATAGGCGTCTATCTATTGTCCACGGATGTCACCGAAGAGGTCAATGCACGACAAGCGCTGGTTCATGCGCGCAGGCGTGAATTGGCAGCTCAATTGACCAGCGGTTTGGCGCATGATTTTAGCAACCTGCTCACGATTATTCTGGGGCAACAGGGCCGCCTTGACGCACAACCCGACCTGTCCCCAACCCAACGCGAGATCAGTGAAACCATAAGAACCGCAGCTTTTCGTGGTGCCGCCCTGATTAAGGACTTGTCCAAAATTGACGCCAAACGCGAGCTGGAAATCCGCCCCGTCCAGATGCAGCCGTTCACGGAAAACTTTGCGATGCTGGCGCAGGCAGCGCTGGCCAACGGGACGGTGTTGAACATCACTTATGACCTGCCTGATAGGGAACTGATGCTGGACGCAGGCTTTGCCCAAGATGCGCTTTTGAACCTGGTGCTCAACGCAGGCGAAGCGATGGAGAAACCCGGCGTCGTATCACTTGACCTGCGCCGCGCCGGCGGACCGACCTTGCTGCTTTCTGTGCGCGACAGCGGTCCGGGCTTTACAGATCACGCATTAAAGAACGCTCTCGCGCCATTCTACACGTCCAAACGCGGCAAACCCGGACGCGGCTTGGGTCTGTCGACAGCTTTTGATTTCGCCAAATCATGCGGTGGTCGCATCCATCTGGCCAACCACAAAGACGGCGGCGCCGAGGTAACATTGCGCCTGCCCTATCAGACGCCGCCAGACGAAAAGCCCGGCCTGATCCTTTTGGTGGAAGATGATCCCGTCTTGCGCGAAACTATCCGCGCACAACTCCGCGATCTTGGCCACGCCGTGATTGAAACCGACAATGTGCGCGAAGCCCTACGATTGGCCCAAGTGCCTGACGTCACACTGGTTTTGACCGATGTGATGCTCGCCCAGGGTGGAACGGGTTTGGAACTGTCAATAGCGTTGATTGATGCAGGCCTCGACCTACCGCTTCGGGCCATTACCGGCCTGCCCGACGACGATCCGGTTCGCCAGTCACTGGCACTTCGTCATCCAGTCTTGAGCAAGCCATTCACAATGGCCGCGCTCAAGAGCCATCTCCAGATTGCGCGAGGCCCCACATGACCGACGCCCCCCTGATCGCAATTGTTGATGACACACGTGAAATTCGCACCTTGCTGCAAGACGCGCTGGAAGAGGCCGGATTTCAAACGGTCTGTTTTGCGAGCGCCACGATGTTCGAGCAATCCATGCGGTCGCTGACGCCACAGGTCTGCATCGTCGATTTAGGACTGCCAGATCGCGACGGGTTATCGTTAGTTAACAAGCTGTCGAGCGAGACAGATGCGGCGATAATGATTATTTCAGGGCGCAGCGCACTACCCGACAGAATTGTCGGGCTCGAACTTGGGGCCGATGACTACGTCACCAAACCGTTTGAACTGGCCGAGGTCGTCGCGCGCGTCAAAGCCCTGCTACGCCGTCGAAAACCAAACCCTGTTGATGCGCCGGCCGCCAAAATTCGTCTGGGTGACTGGACCGTCGATCTTGATCAACACGCCCTCGTGTCGGACACGGGCGAGACAAAACGCCTGTCCTACGCCGAGGTCAAAATTCTTGAGCTTTTCACCAGCGCGCCCAATCGGTTAATTACCCGTGATCGCCTCCTCAGCCATTTACGCGAAGACGGCTCTGAAACCTACGATCGCGCGATAGACGTGCGCATTTCGCGGCTTCGCAACAAACTCGGAGACGACCCCGTCAATCCCAAGATAATCAAAACGATCTATGGCGCCGGTTACATCTTTATCGCGGACCTGACCTGACAAAAGGTCGCAAGCGCGAATATTACGCCATGCGCGCCTACCCGCCAGCCAGTCTTCGCATCAAGAACACCTCGGCCCCGTCAGGTATTTCCTGGGACCAGTCGTTGCGGTAGATCGTCCCATTTACTGCCACGGCGACCTCGTTTTTGAACGGCCCCTCCAGCCCCGGATACCGATCCTGCAACTTGCGCAACAATTCGCGGATGGTGCTTGCCTGCACCGATAAATGCTTTTGGCTATCGGCCAGTGGAACAAGGCCTGCCCAAAGCGTCACATCAACCACTAGCCCTTTGCCTTTGCGTTCAGGGCGGCCAGAATGCGCGGTGGTGACACCGGAACATGCACCATACGCACACCAACAGCGTCGGACACGGCATTGGCGACGGCCGCAAGTGGGGGCACAATAGATGTCTCGCCCACGCCACGCACACCGTACGGGTGATTGGGGTTTGGAATTTCAAGAATTTGCGTATCGATCATCGGCAGGTCAGAACAGACAGGGATGCGGTAATCAAGGAACCCCGGATTTTGAAGCCGCCCGTCAGCACCGTAAACGTACTCTTCATTCAGCGCCCAACCGATCCCCTGCGCAGCACCGCCTTGGTACTGCCCTTCGACATAGGCCGGATGCACGGCTTTGCCCGCGTCCTGAATGACAGTGTATCTGATCACCCGCGTCGCGCCCGTTTCCGGGTCTACTTCAACGTCGCAAATATGTGTTCCGAACGAAACGCCCGCGCCGTCCGCGACAAGCTCGCTGTGACCCGCAATCGGGCCGCCGGTGTTACCAGCCTCTGCTGCGATATCCTTTACCGAAAGTGGCGCGCGATTGTCATAGCTCGCACCAACTGCCTTGGCGTGACCTTCTTCCCAAGCCACGTCTTCGACAGGAATATCCCACATCAAAGCCGCCCGTTCGCGCATCGTGACGATGGCGTTCCGCGCAGCCGAAATAGTGGCCATGGACGATGAAAACGTGCCGCGGCTACCGTCCGTCATATCATTATACCCCAAAGTCGATGTATCGGCGATGACCGCTTTCACATCGTCATAGGAAATCCCCAGTTCCTCGGCGGCGATAAGCGAAAGGGACGCCCGCGATCCGCCGACATCCACCGTGCCGACGGCCAATGTCACGGTTCCGTCCGCACTTATGTTAAGGTCCGTGCAGGTCTGCCCGCCAAAGTTAAACCAAAAACCGCAGGCCATGCCGCGTCCCTGGTTCTTACCCAAAGGGGCGCTCATATGCGGATGGGTTCGGGCGGCCTCGAGGGTCGGGCCAATTCCGATGGGGCCGTAAATCGGACCATACGACGACCGCGAGCCTTCGCTGGCGGCATTCTTGATGCGCAGTTCAACCGAATCCATACCGATCTTGTGGGCCAGTTCGTCAATCGCACTTTCGACAGCAAAAGCCGCCATTGGTGCCGAGGGCGCGCGATAAGCGGCCACCTTGGGGCGGTTGACGATAACCTCGAATCCGACGGTTTTGACGTTTTCCAAGTCATAACAGGCAAAGGATGTCATCGCGCCGGTCTCAGCCCATGAATCTGCGTAAGGCCCGCTCGAATAACGCAATGTGGCGAGCGCGGCAGTGATCTTGCCGTCCTTGGTCGCGCCTATCTTAACGTCAATCGACGTCTGACTTGTGGGGCCGGAGGCGCGAAAAACCTCTTCGCGCGACATCACCAGCTTAACAGGGCGACCCGCCTTGCGTGAAAGCGCAAGCGCAAGCGGCTCTGCCCACACATGCGTCTTGCCGCCAAATCCACCTCCGATTTCAGACGACGTGACCCGCAGCTTGGAAACCTCAAGGCCCAACAAGTCAGCGCAGGTCTGGCGGTAAACGAAATGCCCTTGGGTACACACCCACATCTCTGCTGTCCCATCGACATTGCAACTCGCAACACAAGCGTGAGGTTCAATGTAACCTTGGTGAGTCTGCTCGGTCTTGTAGCTGCGCTCAACAATGACATCAGCCTTGGCAAAGCCTGACTCTACATCACCATGGCCAAATTCAGATCGGTTTCCGACGTTCGACGGCGTGGTCGGTGCGGGGTCGATGCCCTGCGTAAAAAGGTTTTCGTCAAGCAATGGCGCATCTGGGGCCATTGCAGCGTCCACATCGACTACGTGCGGCAGAACGTCGTATTCAACCTCAATCAGCTTGAGAGCCTCGCGCGCGACCTTGGCGTCAATCGCTGCGACTGCGGCCACCGCATGGCCATCATAGAACGCTTTGGTGCGCGCCATGCAATTATCCAGAATGGCATAAAGCGCCGCGTTCCCGTTTGTCAGATCAGGCAGATCGGCAGCCGTGATCACCGCTTTGACACCCTTAAGTGCTACTGCGCGCGATACATCAATGCGCATGATACGGGCATGGGCGTGCGGGCTGCGCAGCACGCGGGCGACCAATTGCCCCGGCATGTTGAAATCTGCGCCATAACGCGCACGGCCGGTGACCTTGTCTACGCCATCAGGCCGCAGAGGACGGGTTCCTACGGACTTGAGCTTTTTCTCTTTGTAAGTTGCATCGAAACTCATGTCCCTTCCCCCCTCATTTCCGCCGCGGCGTCCTGAACCGCGCGCACGATCTTGTCATATCCCGTGCATCTGCACAGATTTCCCGCCAGCCAGAACCTGATCTCTTTTTCAGTCGGATCGGGATGAGCCGCCAAAAGCGCCTTGGCCGCCATCAAAAAGCCGGGTGTGCAGACGCCGCATTGCAACGCTGCATGTTCAATGAACTTGGACTGCAGGGGATGCAGATCACTCCCATTCGCCATACCTTCGATCGTTTCTATCTCACGGCCTTCAGTTTCGGCTCCAAGCACCAGACAGGAACACACGACCCGTCCGTCCATGATCGTGCTACAGGCACCGCAGTCACCCGTTCCGCACCCTTCCTTGGCGCCCATGAGCCCCAATCGGTTTCGCAAAACGTCCAACAGCGTTTCGTCGGCGCGACACAAGAATTCGACATCATCACCATTGATGGTCGTGGAAACAGCAATAGACGTCATCATTTGCCTCCTGCGCGTTCATACGCGATCCGCGCCGCTCGCCGTGCAAGCACGCCTGCGACTTGTTTTCTGAATGCGACGGTCCCGCGCTTGTCATCAATCGGGATACTCGCGGCGGAACATGCAGCCTCCAATGCGCCAAGTGCCGCAGCCTCCAGCTTGGTGCCAATAAGGGTCCGTGCTGCCTCTTCCGACAAGATTACACTCGGTGCGACGGCCCCCAGCGCGACCCGCGCGGTCTGCACACTGCCATCCGCTCCAAGGGTCAGATTGACCGCGACGCCGACGACCGCAATATCCATCTCGGTGCGCGGAATGAACCGCAGATAGGCGTCACCAGAACGCGGTTGCGGCCGCGCCAGCAAGATGGCATCGATGATATCACCCTTTTCAAGAGAGGTCTTTCCGGGTCCAACGGGTATGTTCTGAGCAGAAATAGTCCTCGTTCCATTGGGTCCAATGACCCTGACGCGCGCATCCGCCGCCACCAAAGCCGGAACACTATCCGCAGCCGGCGAAGCATTGCAAAGATTGCCTGTCATCGTGCAACGCGATTGGATCTGCGTTGAACCGATCAGATTAGCAGCCTCAACCACACCGGGCCAGGCTGAAACCAAGGCGCTATTTTCGGCCAGTTCTGCACATGACACCGCTGCGCCAATAGCAAAGCCATCAGCAGTCTCGGCAATCTCGTCCATGCCGGGAATTGCCTTAATATCAACGACAAGATCAGCATCGAAATCATCGCTTTTCATCCGAACCAAAAGATCCGTACCCCCTGCAAGAACAAAGGAGCGACCACTCGCTTGGGCAAGCATGGCCACCGCATCTTCGATTGTTCCCGGACGTTCATAACGCATAAGCCCTGCCCTCCCTTTACGGTGATTATCACTCGCGTCGCATCGTTAGCTAGGATGATCGGTCAAGTCACGCGGGGTTCGCAAGCCCAAAATGGACGATTTCACCTTACTTCGCGCGATACCACTCCTAGTTTACCCTAACTACGACGGGACGCATGTTCTGGGGTAATCCCCCCATTTGTGGGGCTGTTTGAAACTAGAGCTACGCGGCCATTTTATACTGGTTCAATTTCATAGCGGGCGTGATACCGCCGATGCCCATGTTGGGGCGATCGTTGTTGTAAGTCCATAGCCATTGTGTGGCGTGATCTTGCGCCTCCTGAATGCTGTGAAAGATGTGAGTTCCCAGCCATTCATTGCGCACTGTCCGATTGTACCGCTCGATATAAGCGTTTTGCTGCGGCTTTCCCGGCTGGATGTAGCATAGGGTGATATGATGCTTTGATGCCCATTCGATCAATTTTGAGCTGACGTATTCAGGGCCATTATCCACACGTATCATCGCGGGCTTTGCGCGCCATTGTATGACTTGATTAAGACTACGCACAACCCGCGCTGCTGGCAGTGAGAAGTCCACATCAATTGCCAAGCCTTCGCGATTGAAGTCGTCTATGATGTTCAATGTCCTGAACGATTTCCCGTTCCACAACTGGTCGGCCATAAAGCCCATCGACCACACTTGGACCTGTCGCGGTTTGATGCCGCTCCTTTGATAGCATTTACTGCAACAAAGGAGATGAACTATGGGACGAACACGGACAGACG
>CALAGN010000054.1 GCA_937891785.1 uncultured Octadecabacter sp. | reverse complement strand
TCAAGCTGGGTCGCGGTGCCAATGGTGCCATAATAGGCGAACCCGATATGATGGCCGCGGTCCGCGTCATCCAATAATCCTGCTCACCCCCCTTTCACATTGTTGTCAGGGGGGTCGCATTGTTTGCCGGCGCGCGTCATCTTTTGACCCAAAGGAGACAGCACATGCGCATGATATTTGCCGCCGCCTTCGTCGCAATCGCCGGGGGGGCCTGCGCCAGCCCCGAATTTTGGGAGCGTGAATGGCCGGATACGGATTTCAACACCACCAGCATAACCGACTGGGCCGAGATCATGTCGGGTGGTCCACCCAAAGACGGGATTCCGGCGCTGTCAGATCCTGATTTTGTCGCCGTGGCCGATAAGACAGGGCTGCAACAGCGCGAACCTGTCATTACGCTGGAAATCGAAGGACAGGTGCCGCGCGCCTATCCGGTGCGCTATTTGATCTGGCATGAAATCGTCAATGACGTGGTGGGGGATGTTCCCGTTGCGGTAACCTTCTGCCCGCTGTGCAATTCCGGTATCACCTTTGACCGGCGCACCGATGCGGGGGTGCTGGAATTTGGCGTTTCCGGCAAACTGCGCAATTCTGATATGGTGATGTTTGACCGGCAAACCGAAAGCTGGTGGCAGCAGGCCATTGGCGAAGCAATTGTCGGTGACTTGACGGGGACCCAGCTGCAAAGCTTGCCAAGCTGGATGGAAAGCTGGGCGCAGTTTAGTGCGCGTAATCCTGACGGGCTTGTCATGGTCGAACCGGATTTGGGGCGCGCCTACGGCGAAAACCCCTATGTGCGCTATGACAGTTCAGCACGCCCGTTTCTTTACGCGGGCGAGTTGCCACCCCATGACATCCCCGCGCTGGCCCGCGTGATCCGTGTGGGTGATCGGGCTTGGCCAATGACGCGGATTTCGGATGCGGGCGAGGTGCGCGAAGCGGGTGTGGTGCTCAGTTGGGCGTCGGGCCAAGCCTCGGCACTGGATACACAAACAATCGGCGAGGGGCGTGAAGTGGGCACTGTGCGGGTACGTGACGCAGCGGGCAATGATCTACCCCATGATGTGATGTTCGCATTTGCTTTTCACGCGTTCTGGCCCGATGGGGCTTGGATGCTTGGGCAATAGGCGTGTGCGCGCGGTGATAGATGCGCCTCCGGCGGGTGGATTTCGAACAGAAGAAATTAGGTGCCGCAGAACGTGCGCGCGACCATTTCGCTAGTGCTGGGTGGCTGTGCATAGGCCGCGTTTGCACGGAACGGCTGTGTCACAGCGGCGAGCATGTCGTGGAACGGCGCGTCGTTGTCCGCGACGGCGGCTTGGATCAGGGCCTCGATCTGGTGCAGGCGCGGGATGATTTGCGGGTTGGTTTTTTCCATCAGTGCCGTGTCAGGATCATGGGCTTGCCAGCGGGCGTGCCACGCATCAAACGCGGCGCGGTCGCTGAATTGATCGCGCGCGGTGTCAGCGGCCAGTGCGGCAAAGGTGTTCGTGAAATCGGCCCCGTCCTGCGCCATAAGGGCAAGTAGGCCGTCGATCAGTTCGGGATCACTCTTGGCGAGGCCGAGTTTTGCGCTGAAAGTTTCGAGATTGGCCGCCGCATAGAGATCGGGAAAGCGATTGAGGATCGCAGTGAACTGGTTAATCGCCGTAGTCTCGTCAGGCATCAGCGGCACCAGTGCGGTCGCAAATTGCGCGATGTTCCAATGCGCCAGTTTCGGCTGGTTGGAATAGGCATAGCGCCCTTGTTGATCAATCGCCGAAAAGACCGTGTCGGGATGATAGCTGTCCATCATTGCGCAGGGGCCATAGTCAATCGTTTCGCCCGCGACCGAGACGTTATCGGTGTTCATCACCCCATGAATAAACCCGAGCCCCATCCATTTGGCGACAAGGGCAACCTGGCGCTGCATCACTTGGTCCAGCAGGTCTGCGGGGGTTTGCGCATCGGGGTAATGGCGCGCGATTGCGTAGTCGGTCAGGGTGCGTAGCCCGTCGCGGTCGCTGCGTGCCGCAAAGAACTGGAAAGTTCCGACACGGATGTGACTGCTCGCGGTGCGGGTCAGTACAGCGCCAGGCAGGGCGGTTTCACGCTGCACATTTTCGCCGGTGCGCACGGCGGCCAGCGCGCGGGTGGTGGGCACGCCCATTGCATGCATCGCCTCGCTCATGAGATATTCGCGCAACGCCGGACCAAGCCAAGCGCGTCCGTCACCGTTGCGTGAAAATGGCGTGCGCCCCGATCCCTTAAGCTGGATATCGTGGCGGGTGGTATTCGCGGTGACCACCTCGCCCAAAAGCAGTGCGCGCCCGTCACCCAATTGCGGGCTCCAACCGCCGAACTGGTGCCCTGCATAGGCCTGCGCCAGCGGGGCGGCACCGTCGGGCAGTGCATTGCCGGAAAACAGCGTTGCGGCCTCGGTGTCGGACATTGCGGTGGCGTCGATGCCCAGATCGGCGGCAAGGGCGTGATTGAACGCGATCAGAGTTGGTGCAGCCACAGCGGTGGCGGTCTGGCGCGCGAAAAAGCGCTCGGGCAGTCTGGCGTACGAATTATCGAAGGGGATGTTTAGGGTCATGATGTGCATGTAGGCCTTATAAGCGCCGTGTCATCAGGCAATATTGATCGCGCAGCGCAAATCCTGCCTTTTCATACAGTCGCTGGGTTGGCGCATCGTCGCGTTTGACTTCGAGGTGCATCGCCGCGACACCTGCGCCTTGCAGTGCCCTGCCGATGGCGATCAGCGTTTCGGTGCCGATCCCGCGTTTACGCACCGAGGGGCGGATATAGATTTCATCGACGAAACTTTCCATGCCGCCAAATTCGAGCGACCAGCCGAATGTGATCACTGCATAGCCGACAGGCGCGCGGGCGGGGCCGAACAGATAGGCGGCGCCGTGCGGCGAGCCTGCAAGGAGCGGCGTGATACCAGCGCGGCGCATGCCGTCATCGCTGGCGATGCCCATTTCGCCATGCAGCCGTTCCGCGAGGGCCAAAAGCACGTCGAGATTTTCGGGCGTGGCCAGGTGGATTGCGGTGCTCATGGGTGTGCCTTTTGCGAGAGTTCAGCGCGACCCTAACGGTGCGCGGACGGAAAGGACAGATGGGGGTAGCCGTGCAGTTTTCGCCAGTTTCGTGTCGCCATTGAACAAGACGCGAGGCGCGCGCGCTTTTCCTATGAACAGCAAAGAGGAGAGCAAATGAAACATATCGGCGCAGACTATATCAACCTTGTGGCCTATCCGATTGATCAAGATGGCGCCGAACGCAAGCGCTTACTTGCGAAGGTGCGCGATGACATTGCGCGCGATGGCTGTGCCGTTTTGAAAGGGTTTCTCACTCCCGCCGGTGTTGCGGCCCTGACGAGTGAAGCCGACAGCGTGGCCGACAAAGGCCACAAGTCCTTTAGCAAAACCAATGCCTATTTCACCAAAGACGACCCAAGCCTGCCGCAAGGCGATCCGCGCCGCCAGTTCTTTGCGCGCTCCAACGCGTTTATCCCCGCCGACAACTTTGCCGCCGATGGTCCGTTGCGCGCGGTGCATGACTTCGACGGGTTTGACCAGTTTATCCAAGATTGCCTGCAGGAAGAAAAATTTTACCGTTACGCTGACCCGTTGGCGGATGTGATCGTGAATATGGCCGGTGAAGGGAACGGGTTTCCGTGGCATTTCGACACCAATAATTTCACCGTGACACTGGCGATCCAGAACGCGGAGGACGGAGGCGCATTTGAATATGCCCCGCGCATCCGCGCGCAGGACGAGAATTTCGCCGAGGTCGCGCGCGTGCTGGACGCAACATCGGACAAGGTGCACGTGTTGCATCTGGAACCGGGGGATCTGCAACTGTTCTGCGGGCGCTATTCCTTGCACCGCGTCGCACCCCTCAAGGGTGATCGCCCGCGCTATGTGGCGATTTTCTCTTATGTGGAAGAACCCGGAATGGTTGGTAGCGTCGAGCGGACCATGCAACTTTATGGCCGCGTCCTGCCAATACATGAAGAACGGGCAGGGCTACGGGCCGATAGCTATATCGACTGAATGCCTGTCATGGGAGCAAGGTTGTTGTGGTGCGCATGCCCGTCTGATCGCGGATGCACGACGGGGCGTGGTTTTAGCCAAGGCGCCCCTGCGCACAAGCTTGTCTGGAAAGCATGCCCAAGGCCGCGTCGGTACGACGCTTGAAAAAAGCATTGCGGATCACACGTATGTCGTAACAGCAAAGCAGTGTGAGGCGCAGCAAATGAAACTGATGAGATCTCTCGCGTTGGCGTTTGCTGTCGCCGTTTCTTCACCTGCAATCAGCACTGCCGAGGACGCCATGACCCAGTTTTCACTTACCGATCAAACCCGCTGGGACTATTTCAGCGATCAAGTTATGGGTGGCGTATCGCAAGGGTGGGCCAGCTTTGAACAGGTCGATGGTCAGCCGGTCTTGCGCCTCACGGGGCAGGTCAGCACGGCCAATCGCGGTGGCTTTATTCAGGCGCGCACAAAGCTGGATGCGCCGTTGCCTGCGGATGCCCAAGGCGTCATTTTGAATGTGCGCGGCAATACGCAGACCTATTACGTTCATCTGCGTACCTCGCGCACGGTTTTGCCGTGGCAGTTCTACCAGGCGTCGTTTGCGGTCACGCCCGATTGGCGCGAAGTGCGCATTCCCTTCGATGAATTTGCCGCCTATGGGCGGCTTTTGCGCGACAGTTTTAACGTGCAATCCGTGCACAGTATCGCAGTGGTCGCCTTTGGCCGCGATCACGAGGCTGACCTGTCGGTAAGGGCTGTCGGGTTTTATTGATAGGGCTTCACGCCAGTCGAGACAACCGCTCTGCCAGCAACCCAAAGAACGCATCTGCATCGACGTCGCGCATAAACAGCGCGTTGGGCGCGCGCCCACTTACACCCCACCAGTCCGCGACGGTCATGCCGCGCGTCAGGTCTGATTGCGTTTCGATTTCAACGTTGATGTGGCGACCCGCGAACAGGTCGGGCTGGATCAGATAGGCAATGACGCAGGGGTCGTGCAGCGGCGCGCCTTCGGAGCCGTATTTTTCCTTGTCGAAGCGCTCGAAAAAGTCGGTCCATGCAGCAACCATATGGCCCACGTTCGTATCCATCCCACGAAAAGCGGCCACATGCGCGGGTGTGGTCAGCGCCTTATGGGTCACGTCCAGCGGCATCACCACCAGCGGGGCGCCGGCACGGAACACAATGTCAGCCGCTTCGGGATCGACGTAGATGTTGAATTCGGCGGCCGGGGTGATGTTGCCCCCCTCGAAAAAGCCGCCACCCATGATAACGATTTCCTGCACCCGTTCGATAATGTCGGGCGCGCGCTGGAACGCCGTGGCGATGTTGGTGAGCGGCCCAAGCGGGCAAAGCGTGACAGTGCCACTGGGTTGGGACCGCAGGGTGTCGATGATGAAATCTACGCCGTGCTGGTCTTGCAGGGGCATCGTCGGATCGTCCAACTGCGGCCCGTCCAACCCCGTCTTGCCGTGCACATGTTCGGCCGTGACCAGTGTGTGTTTCAACGGTTTGTCACAGCCCGCAAACACCGGCACATCGGTCTTGCCCGCGAGTTCGCAAACAATCCGCGCATTGCGCTGGGTCAGGGACAGCGGGACGTTGCCTGCCACAGCCACCACGCCCAGCACATCAAGGTCTTCGGGCGAGGCAAGTGCCAAAAGGATAGCGACCGCATCATCCTGTCCGGGATCCGTGTCGATAATGATCTTGCGTATGCTCATGTGACCCTCCTGCGGTGATGGAATTAGAAAATCAGGAACGGGGCGGGGACGCCAGCGTAAAGAGCGGAGCGGGGCGGTTAAGACGCGTGCTTTGAGCGGTGTGCAGCGAAGGACGGAATTGAGTTAATTTTGTGGAAAAACACCGTGTTGCCGGTGCAGAAAGTGGGGTTCCAAACTGAG
>CALAGN010000053.1 GCA_937891785.1 uncultured Octadecabacter sp. | reverse complement strand
CGCCAGACACCGCATACTTTACCCAAGCGGAGATACGAAAAGCGGCATGAACACACACCAGATGCATCTTAGCCAAGCCGCAAAACTGTCCTAAAAAGCAGGACCACTTCACTGCGTCGATCCGTTGAGGCCACCGCCCAAAGTGAATGCTCTGAAGCGTGGCCAGACCTGGAAATTTTGGTCAGGTATGCCCTAGCCCCAATGCCCGGACCATCGGTCTATTGCATCATCATTTCATGAATCGCTTCCATGCCACGCTCGGCCATATCTGTGACCTCGGCCGCATGTTTTTTGCGACGCCACCACAAGGTACGGGTCCTGCGACGTTTGTATTACTACGATTCCGCCGTTGGTCAGTTCAATCTCGGTTACGATGCCATCTCCCCTCTCAGATAAGATGTCCAAGGTCCGGCTTTGAATAATTATCTCAGGGCCGTCGAGATTTTCAACGCGGCGGACCATCCCGAGGACATGGATCACCAACTGATCCATCACTTCATCGGCAGACGAACGCGTCACAGTGCGGATACCATTGGGCGGGTTCGCGACGTCTCGCGTGATCGTCTCGAAATTTCGAAACATTACCGCGAGGTCGCAAGCGGCGCCGACGGATGCGACACTTGCCAAGTACGATACGCTGGTGATTGGTATTTTCGCGATGAAGTTCCGCGCGGGCTTTGCCGAGGCGATGCTAGGCATCCACGCGTGGGTGCAGGCGGTACGCTTGTCACGCTCAATCACCGTCCATGGGACAACTGGGACGCCGCGAAAACAGCGCCCTATGCGCTTGAAATCGGCCAGCCCTCATTGCGCTGGCGCGCCATGGATGAAAACGCGTGACGTCAGGGTTCTGGCCCTAATCATCCGCTGCTGAACACGCCCAACCGGATTGCCGATGCTGACTGGGCGGATTGGCACAAGGAACGTGGGCTCTATTTCGCCAAGGCGTGGGATGATGCTTATACGCCGCTGGTTGCGATGAACGACGCGGGCGAGGCCCCGTTGAAAGCTGCAATTTTGGCCGCAGATGTCGGCAAGGGGCGGCATATCCACACTCCGCTGATCTTGCACCACCAGATGGAAAAACTGACCGTTGGCGCGTTCAGGCGGATGGTGAACCTGCTTGCAAAACGCGACTGATCCATCCCGCAACGGGGTGTCTGCCGGCTGGCTGCTGGCGGATAAGGCTCTCAATATCTGGGCGCTGTCGATCGTCAAGGCGCTGGGGCTGGGATACACCGGATTCCAATTGGTGTTCCTGCGTGCAGGCGTCGGGTTCGCGATCATGTTGCCGTGGATATGGCGGTATCGCCACGCCTTCATTGGTTTACAAGATCTGGGCTTGCTTCCTTGCGGGTCACTTTTCCCGCGACGGCGCTGACTGCAAGCTTTTTTGCGATCTCGCACCTACCGCTTGCGCTGATCATCACGGCGACACTGTGGATCACGCTGACGCGGCGATGAACGCGCCTATTATGGCGGCAGGTACTTGCGCTTACATCTCCGCGCTTAACGAATGGGTTGTTGGTTCGGTACCAGAACGGGATGGTGGACAGGGTGTAGCATGCTAATTACATTGATAAGGCGCATGCGGCGCGATCAGATGCCCGACCTTGTCGAAGGCAGTCGTGCGGCAGGTGAATTGCGCGCTGATCTGGCCGCGGCATGGGGCTTGAACGGCACCGTGACCGTGGCTGGCGGCGCAGGAGATAACGCTGCCGCTGCTTGTGGCATCGGGGCCGTGTCCGAAGGGCAGGGCTTTGTGTCGCTTGGCACGTCCGGTGTGGTTCTGGCAGCGCGCGATGGCTATCGCCCCGCGCCCGAAACCGCGTTGCACACCTTTTGTCACGCGATCCCGAACCGCTGGTATCAGATGGGTGTGATGCTCTCGGCGACGGACAGCTTGAACTGGCTGGGGCGGATCACGGGGCAAAAACCACGCGATTTGACGGCCGCTTTGGGCGAGCCATTGCAAGCACCGGGCGATCTGCGGTTTCTGCCGTATCTGTCGGGCGAACGAACACCCCATAACGACGCGGATATTCGTGGAAGTTTCACAGGTATCGGTGCTGAGGCCACGCGCGAAGACATGACCCGCGCCGTCCTTGAAGGGGTGGCGTTCGGGCTGCGCGACAGCTTTGAGGCGCTGCGGGCGACGGGTGCAAACCTTGATCATCTGATCGCCATCGGTGGCGGTACGGGATCGCACTATTGGCTGACGATGATTGCCACGGTGCTTGGCGTGCCTCTGTCCTTGCCAAAGGGCGGTGAATTTGGCGCGGCGTTGGGCGCGGCGCGATTGGGCATGGTGGCTGCGTTAGGTGGTGACGCCGAAGCCTTGATGATCCCGCCTGCATTGGGCGAGGCGATCATGCCAGATGCCGCGCTGAAACCTGCATTTGACACGGCGTATCAGCAGTTTCGTGCGGCCTATGCCGGAATCAAGACGGTTCAGTAAACGGTCATTTCATTGACCTGAATCAAAGTCTGATCCGCCACGGCCTGTAAACCTCTGCCAAGCTGCAGGAGAATTCCCCATGAACTACCAGTCATTTTTTCGCGCCGAGCTAACCCGCCTGCGCGACGAGGGCAACTATCGCGTCTTTGCCGACCTTGAGCGCGAGCGTGGGGCATTCCCCAATGCGACTAATCATGTGGGCGACGCGGTGCGCCAAGTGACGATCTGGTGTTCCAACGACTACCTTGGCATGGGGCAGCATCCTGGCGTTCTGGCCGCAATGCATGAAGCACTTGATAAAGTTGGGGCGGGGGCAGGCGGCACGCGCAACATTTCCGGTACCACGCACCACCACGTCTTGCTCGAACGCGAATTGGCTGATCTGCATGGCAAGGAAGACGCGCTGTTGTTCACCAGCGGCTATGTTTCCAACTGGGCAGCGCTGGGCACTTTGGCGTCGAAAATCCCGAACTGCCTTGTGTTATCGGACGCGCTGAACCACGCAAGCATGATCGAAGGCATTCGTCACTCCAAAGCCGAGCGTCAGATCTGGACGCATAACGATCTGACTGATCTTGAAGCAAGGTTGGCCGCACAGCCGCTAGAGCGACCGAAATTGATCGCGTTCGAAAGCGTCTATTCGATGGACGGCGACATCGCCCCGATCCGCGAAATCTGCGATCTGGCCGACAAATACAACGCCATGACCTATATCGACGAGGTTCACGCCGTGGGCATGTATGGCCCGCGCGGTGGCGGGATTGCCGAACGCGAAGGGCTGATGGACCGGATCACTGTCATCGAAGGAACGCTTGGTAAAGCATTCGGCGTAGTCGGTGGTTACATCGCAGGCAGCGCCGAAGTTTGCGATTTCATCCGGTCCTTTTCAAGCGGGTTCATTTTCACCACTGCCTTGCCACCTGCCGTTGCCGCAGGTGCCTGTGCTTCGATCCGCCACCTTAAGACATCAAGCGCTGAACGCGTAGGCCAGCAGGCCCGCGTCGCGCAGGTGCGCGCGCGACTTGATGCTGCCGGCATTCCGCATATCGACAACCCCAGCCACATTATTCCTGTGGTAATCCCCCCCGAAACTAAGGGGATGCGGAAGTAGAATTTTCTCGGCAAGAT